>NZ_JBFBBD010000021.1:0-100563 GCF_040689515.1 Streptomyces sp. NPDC051173 | reverse complement strand
GGAGCTTCGTTGTGTTCGTAGCGACGCCCCGACGGATCGTCACCCCGTTGTGACCAGCACTTCCGCGTGATCACCAGGACTTTGAATCAGCCCTGGCATGTAACCGCTGTCGGCCATTCCTACGGCTCCCTCACCGTGGGTCAGGCGTCTCAGCAGCCCGGCGGCATACCTGCTGATGACATCGTTCTGCTCGGCAGTCCCGGTGTAGGAGTCGACAAGGCATCCGACTTGGGGGTGGGAAGGGATCACGTTTTTGTCGGTGCTGCGGACAACGATCCAGTCTCAAGGGCCCCCAGTCCGAAGAAGGGTGCTGCTGGACTCCTGGGAACCATGATCGGCGGACCGCCGGGTGGGCTCCTCGCGTATGAGTTGGTGGGGGACGACGATAAGAATTGGTTCGGTCAAGATCCGGCGAGTGAAGGTTTCGGTGCCCGTCGATTCCGAGTGAATGACGGTCCGCGGCCTGTTATCCATGGCGATCCGTTCCCAGCTCACTCGGGATATTTTGATCCGGATCGAGATCCATATTCGGCGCGCAATATTGGCGTCATAGTGGCTGGGCATCCCGAAAAATCACAACGGAGAAGCCGAGATGAAGTATCGATTGATTGCTCTTCTGGCGGGGGTCTTGGCCTTGTCCGGCTGTGGGGCGACTGGTGACGGAGTGAAGGGTGAGGTGATTCGAATGAATATGCAGCAAGGGGCGGAGTTTTCTGACAAGGTTCTCGACGAGACATTGGCAGCCGTCGCTCCACCGGTCAAGTGGACGCATGGCGAAACAACCGACGGGAGCTGTCGCGGTTCCAACACCGGATCCATCACCCGTCGGCGTGCCGTCATGACCCTAATTTCCGAGCAGCGGCGCGGAAATTTTCTCGGTGTCGTTGAGCGCTACTGGAAGAGTCGTGGTTACGAAATCACCGATACTGCTGCGGACAAGGAGTTCCCTGCGATATTTGCTTCAGCGCCGGGGGATTTCCGTATGAGTCTGGAGTTCGGTGACAAGGGGCAGGCGTTCTTTGATGTCACCACGCCATGCTTGCAGGAGTCGGAGGTGTCGCCTCCGAAGAGCGAGACCAATGGCCCCAACTATGCTGGTTCCGAGATCCCCTACCCGGACCAGCGGTCGGACTTCTGGTCGGCGGGGACTCCGATGCCGTCCTCGACTCCGTCGAAGGAAAGCCACTGACCAAGTAAGGGCGGGTGTGGGGTCACCTTCGTTGGTAATGGTGGCCTCGCCCAAGTAGGTGCCCCGACAGATGTGGTGAGGTTACCTGCCCCTGCCGCCCGGCTACCGCCTCGAGTAATCCACTACGCAAGCGATCGCGAGGATCAGGCCCAACAGCCCGATGCCTGTCAGAGCGAGGACTCTGAGTACCGCCGCATCGTCCAGCATCTCCCTGACCGCCCCGCCGAAGCCGCCGACCGACGCGCACACTCCGAGCACGAGCGGGCGATGCCCCAGAAAGGCGGACCCTGGCCTTGCCGGGCGCTTCCGCTGGTTATGCGACAGGTCGCCCTTCTTGAATGACACGCTCCCGGTCTATGCGAGATGGTCGAGTTCGCCGCGCTTGGCGGCCTCGATCAGGTAGCGGAGGCTCTCACGGGTGGTGGTGATCAGCTCGTTGGGGCGGGCGGTTTCGCGGAGTATGGGGGTGCCGTCGGTGGTGTGGCCGATCTGGATGCAGGCGTTGCCGCCATCGCCGCCGCAAAAGGGAGTCTGCCACTGGATCTGGGACATGGTGGGCCTTTCAGAGTTCGTTGGCAATGGACTGGATGAGGTCACGGGACTTGCTGGCGGGCAGCGAGGTGTCCTGCGTGCTGTCGAGCAAGCGCTGGTAGTTCTTCAACTGCGTCTCGGAGTCGACGAAGATGGATCCGTGGAAGCTGTCCAGCTGCACTGTGTCGAGCTGGGGCACCGGGCCGTGAGCGTAGAACATGGGCTGACCAGGCCCGGCGAAGCCGCCGGCGCTGAAAGGCACGACTCGGATGGTGATGTTGCTGCGGTCGCTCATGTCGAGGAGATGAGTCAACTGGTTGCGAGCTGTCTTCGGCCCGCCGAACTGCATACGCAGAGCCGCTTCGTGGATGATCGCGGTGTACTCCGGGGGGTTTTCGCGAAGCGTGAGGATCTCCTGTCGCCGCATGCGGTGAGTGGCACGTAGCTCAACCTCCTTTGCGGGGAGCGAGATGAGCGACTTCTCGAACGCTGCGCGTGCGTACTCTGCCGTCTGGAGCAGGCCCGGCATGTGAACCATGAGGAAGACGCGCAATGCGACGGCATGGTACTCAAGCTCGGCGATGTCCTGAAAGCTTGCCGGAAGAGCCCCTCGGTACGACTCCCACCAACGGTGAGGGCCCCGCTCCTCCGCCATGAATGTAAGAGCTTCAACGAGTTCGCTGTTCGGACAGCCGTAGTTGACGGCGAGCTTGCGTACGCGGTCGGTGCTGATGCCGAAGCGCCCGGACTCGATGTTCGGGATCCGGGTGCGGTCAACGCCCAGTAGGGACGCGGCCTCCTGCGTCGTTACGCCTGCGGCTTCACGCATCCTGCGCAACTCGTTGCCAAGTCGGCGTTGGCGAACCGTCGGGGTGCTTCTTGGGGGCATGTCACCTCTCTCGGGATACCTCAGACAGTCTGCCCGTGTGCGGGGGCGCCGATCCACTAGTAACAGATTTTTACGGTCAGGTAGCACTGTGTGCCTGCAGTGGGCTACCTTCGGTGTTGCTTGGCTCACACGCAGTGGCGCCGGAAGTGCACCGCGCGAGCATGCCCGCCTTCCCTGGGTGGGTGTGTGCCGCGCTCAGGGAGGCGAGCCACCGTCCCGCCCGCGTGCGAGAACTCCGCTACCCCCCAACGTGCTTGGAGTGACCGCCATGAGCAACAGCTCGCTCTGCCTGCCCGGCGAGATTCAGCCGCAACGCCTCGCCCCCACCCCCACCAACCTCAACTACTCGCTCGGACTGCCGGGCGGCGCGTACTGCCTGTCCACGGCGCGGACCTTCGTGCGGCGCCTCCTCGACGATCACGGGCTCGGCGACCTGACCGAGCTTGCGGTGCTCTCGGCATCGGAACTCCTCGGCAACGTCTGCCTGTTCACATCCGGCGGAGAGGTGAACCTGTCCGTGCGGTGGCGGTTCGGCGTGCTTCGCCTGACCGTGTTCGACGATCACCCCGCGCACGAGGGGGATGTGATCGGCGCGTGCCGTGAGCGGCGGCTCCAAGCTCTGTCCATGCTGCAGGCGTTCGTGGACGCCTGTGACGGCATCTGCGGGCTGGCCGAGGCGGGCGGGCTGCTGGCAGGGAACAAGATGTGGGTCGTCT
The DNA here is from genome assembly GCF_040689515.1 of Streptomyces sp. NPDC051173. Lineage (NCBI taxonomy): Bacteria > Bacillati > Actinomycetota > Actinomycetes > Kitasatosporales > Streptomycetaceae > Streptomyces > Streptomyces sp. NPDC051173. The sequence continues at coordinate 97,238 of NZ_JBFBBD010000021.1, read as the reverse complement.
TCACGCGGGAGGCGGCGAAACGCTATGCCCGACTCTGAGGCACGCATCAGCTCCGGCGGGTAGCTGTACCCAGCCGGTGAGTGCCGACTGCTACCCAGGCCTCGACAAGCAGCGCGATCGCGGCGCTCCAGGCCGGTGGACCTGCCCCAACTGCGGAGCATGCAGTCCCTATCAGGAGCCGTCGAGGATGGCCACGGAGATCACGGCGGAGGAGCTGGACGTGAACACGATGGCGTACGACGCGCCGTCGTCCTGTTAACCCCAGTACCCCGAGATCATCCAGAACCCGAACCCCTGCCTCACCCAGAGGAGGCCGCCTGTCGCGAGCGTGATGAGGAAGCCGAGGACGAGGCCGGCGAGGGCTGTGCCGCCATTGGTCGCATGGCCGCGCCGCGCCCTGTCGACGCCGACCACGCCGTAGAGGGCCGCGACGGCGCCGACTGGGATCGCCAGGAAGATCAACCAGACCGAGCAGACCATCAGGAGGGCCGTCAGACTGAGCACCAGCGCCGTCGTTCCGGCGCCGTTGTTGTCGTCCGGAGCGGTCAGGCGCCGGTCGGATGGGAAGGTGTCTCGCTTCGGCATGCCTGGACCGTACGAGCGCCGGGGAGCGGCGGGCATCGGGTCGGGTACTCACTCTGCGAGTGCGCGGGTAATCACAAGGTTGTGAGCGAATCAGGCAGTGGGTGACGAGGCTTGGCCGAGGCCGGGCGCTGGTGCCTGGATAGGGGTCTGCGCTGAGGGTCGGCGGCGACGCGCCGAGCGCGGTGGCTACTCTCGTCTGACCACCGATCTTGACTGCAGGGGAGCAGACTGTGCGTACCGCCACCGTGACGGCCGAGGGTGACCAGATCCGCTGGGTGGAACTACCGGGCCAGGAGCCGCCCCGCGTGTACATGCACGGTTTGGGTGCGACGTCGCCTGCCTACTTCGCCGAGGTCGCGGTCCACCCTCTGTTGGCCGGCCGCCGTTCGCTGCTGATCGACTTGCTCGGGCACGGCATCAGCGACCGGCCGACGGGTTTCGGCTACACCTTGGAATCGCACGCCGACGCTCTCGCAACAGCCCTTGATTCTGCAGGCGTCACCGGCGCCGAGCTGATCGCGCACAGCATGGGCGGCTCCGTGGCCATCGTCCTGGCCGCCCGCCATCCCCACCTGGTATCCCGCCTGGTCTTGGTCGACGCCAACCTCGACCCGATCCCGCGCACGCCCGGCTCCAGCGGCAGCAGTGGCATCGCCGCGTACTCCGAGCAGGAGTTCCTGGCAGGAGGCTGGAAAGAGGTCCGCGACCGGGTCGGCTCCCACTGGTGGTCCACCATGCGCCTCGCCGGCCGGGAAGCCCTCCACCGCAGCGCCACCCATCTCATCCGCGGGACCGTTCCCACCATGCGCGAACTCCTGCTGGACCTGAAGATTCCCCGCGCCTACCTGCTGCCCGAGGCCGACGGTCCGCTCCCGGGCACCGACGCACTCACCCAAGCCGGCGTGTCCGTCGTCCCGATCTCGGACTGCGGCCACAACATCATGCTGGACAACCCCCAAGCCTTCGTACGCGCCACCGCGGCGGCGCTCGCGGACCATGACCAGCCGTAGCCGGCACGCGGGCAACTTCGGGGCGTGGCGTGGAGCAGGCCGCACGGGTTCCTCGTGTGTGACGACGAAGAAGTGGGCCCGTGCGATCATGTCCCATCCTGCCTTCACGGGCATCTCCCGTGCACACCTCAGCGGTCTGCTCAAGGAGTTGGCCGGTCCGCGGGCCGCGCTGTGCGAGTCCGCGCTGGACAAGCGGCGCGGCGGTGGCCGCAGGCAGCGGCCGGGCGCCGGACCGAAGCGCGACCTGGTCTTTACTGACCGGGTGCTGGTTACCCTGGTTCACCTACGGCATCAGCTCCCGCACGCTTGACCCGGTGCGTCGAAGGGGTTCGCAACCCTCAAGTCCGCTTGGCGGCACGGCGATACCGACGCAGGCGCGGCCGCCCGGAGGGAGATCGTCGCGCATTCCGATGCGGCATACGCCACGTAGCGGGCGCGGCGCCCATGGCAGGCTTGTCGCCATGGACGAACAGTCATGGCGCCCCCACGCCCTGCCCGGCGAGCCGTATCACACCACTGATACCTGTAGTGGGTGCGGATCGGTCGTCCAGGGGATCCATGGGCGGTGGACCTGCCCCAACTGCGGGACGTGCAGCCCCTATCAGGAGCCGCCCGAGGGGTGGGCCACGGAGATCACGGCGGAGGAGCTGGCCACCAATACCGTGGGGTACGACGGTCAGGACGAGGGGTAGGCGTCGCGCAGGCCCTGGATCAGCCACACCAGGAAGCCGAGCGTCGAGATGGTGACGACGGAGCCGATGGTCAGGCCGGCGCGGGCCATGCGGCCGTTGCTCGCCTCGCCGCGCTTCGCCCTGCCGACGCCGATCGAACCGCAGACGATCGCGGCGATGCCGACGGGGATGGCGAAGAGGAATCCCCTGACCAGGCAGGTCATCAGAAGGGCCATCAGGCCGAGGACCAGGGCGGCGACCCCCGCGCCGTCGCGGTCGTCGGGGGAGGGCAGGCTCTGGTGGGCGGGGAACATGGCGCGCTTGGTCATGACCGGACCGTACGGCCGCCAGGGAGCAGCGGACATCAGGCCGGATACTCATTCCGCGGGTGCGCGGATACTTACGCGGAGGCCGTGACCGGAATCGAACCGGCGTAACTCGCTTTGCAGGTTCGTTCCTGCTGTCTGGGCGGCTGTACGCCAACGTTCATGACCGTTCGCGGCGGGGATTTCGTGCCCCGCTGGACGAGTTATGAACGTTGGCGTACTGCGGTGAACGAGACGGCAAATGAGACGGGATCGTGCACGCGCCGGGGGCTGCCCAGCGCCAGCTGGACCGTCTAGTCGAGCAGGTGAGCGTTCACGGACCGGGCTTGCTCCGCCAAATCGAGGAGCTCCACCACTGTCACTCCGGCGGCCCGCAGGTTCTCCACGCCGACGCAGTTGACGAAGGTGGTGGGCTCGCGCCACGCGATGGCGACGCGACGGATCCCGGACTGGAGCACGAGCTGGCTGCACGTCCGTGGCCTCGACTTGCGCTGCGAGCACGGCTCCAAGGTGCTGTAGAGCGTGGCCCCGGCCAACCGTGAGTCGTCCGAGGCGAGTTTGGCGAGCGCTGCCTCTTCGGCGTGTACGTGTGGGTCGGTCTCACGCGAGAAGCCGCGCGACATCTCGTTGCCGTCCGCGTCAACGATGATCGCTCCTACAGAGAATGCGCCATTGGCCGGCGGGCATTTGCGGGACAGCTCGATAGCTTCAGCCATCCAAGAACGGTCTGCTCCGGTGGCGACGTCGTGGCTCATACGGCGTTCTCCTGCTTGGGCAAGTAGCGGAGTAGGACGACGTCGCCGATGGTGCGCGTCTCCGCCAGAGTCATGCGGTGGGCGGAGCCGCCAGGGTAGGTCGCCGGGTTCAGGAAGCGGGGTGCATCGGCGTCGCCGACGATCAGGGGAGCGATGGCGAGATGGATCTCATCTGCCAATCCCTGAGAGAGGAAAGCGGTGTGGATGGACCCGCCACCTTCTACCATCAGTCGCTGGATCCCGCGCTCGCCCAGATCATCGAGTAGCTTGCCGAAGTCGATGGCCTCTCCGAGCGAGACCACGTCAGCCAGGCCGTCGAGCCGAATACGGAGCTTCTCCTCTCCCGTGTTGGTGGTGTAGGCGACCTTCGAACCCCCGTGATGCCAGAACTTCGCCTCTGGGTCCAGCTCACCACTGCCTGAGATGGTGACCTTCAGGGGATATGCGGGAAGGCCGCGGGTGACACGGTCAGCGCGGCGCTGTTCGCTGTTGACCAAGAGGCGGGGGTTATCGGCCCTTATGGTGGCGGCGCCAATAAGGATCGCGTCGGACTCCGCGCGGACCTGGTCCACTCGGTCGAAGTCCTCCGTGTTGCTCAAGAGAAGACGATCTGCGCTCGTGTCATCGATGTAGCCGTCGACGGAGGTGGCGACGCTCAGCAGGACATATGGGCGGGGCAAGGTGTTCTCCCGTGGTCGTTGCATCAAGGGCGGAGGGTGGAGAGGGTTATCCCGCCTCATGGAGTACAGAGGCGTTCAGCGAGTCATGAAACTCGCGCACAGACGGCGCTGCGTGCCATGACTGGAGGCGGGAGTCGAGCTGTGCCAGCTCCGACAGGATGCGGGCCGATCCGGTCTCGTTGCCGATGGCGAGTGCTTGACGCCCGACGACTGAGGCATGCTCTGCATCTCCGGCGCCGGCGTGAGCCAACGCTTCCCGGGCAAGGTAGACGCCCCGGTCGCGGTGGTATCCGGCAGGCAGGGCGGCAATCGCCGTGCGAAAGCCGTCGGCTGCGGCGCGGTGGTCGCCCAAGATGGATAGGCTGCGGGCGCGGTGGACGTCGATGTACGCATCATCGAGCCAGACCCCCCAGGTGGATTCCGGGTTGAGATCCCCGTGGAGTAGCTCCCTCGCGTGATCGAATGCGCGCAGGCTTTCCTTGCTGTCCCCGCGGAGGGCGTACCCGTGAGCGGCGTACGTAGCAGCAACGGCAGCCAGGCGCGTGCCTGGACGGGCAGCGTCCTCCGCAGCTTCTGCGACGTCGACAGCTTCCACCGCGTCCCGCATGTCGCCGGCCAGCTGGCTTTTGCGCGCCAGGATAAAGGCCGTCAGATCGGGGTCCCCTGCCATGTGTGACCACTGGAAGGCCCGGTCGGTCCAGTATTGCGCCGCTCGATGATCTCCCGCGTCCTGGTGGAACCAGCCGCACAGTTCGGCGAACTGAGTCTGCACCTGGAGTAGCTGACGACGGTCGGCGCCGCGCTTTCCTTCGCGTAGCGCCGTTATGACGTTGATCTGTTCCTGAACTTTCGGGATCAGCTGGCGGGGGCCGAAGAGGTTGTCTGAGTCGATGAGTACGCGGCGGATCGCCTGTAGGTGCTCGACAGGATTGCGGTCCGAGACGGGGACCTGTGGCAAGGAGGGGCTGGCCTGGGCGAAAGACGCGCCGGCGACGCTCGCAGCGGCGGCGCCGATCCCTCCCAGGAAAAGCCTGCGAGGCAGGGACACGAAAATGATCCTTCCGTCGGACGTACGGCAGGGGATAGCGACCCCCTCTTCGTCCGACAGTGCCTGGGGGCTCGGGTTGTCAGCCAGGCCTGGCTGGCCGTTAGCCACATGAGGCCCCGCTTTAGCCACATAGCCACGGGCCAGAGCCGCGACGTCGACGCCGCTTCGGACCTGCCGGTACAGGCTGACTAAGACGCCCCCGGCGTCCAGGGCCTTGTCGTACGCCTCCACCAGAGCCTCTGACGGGGGCTGGCTACCCCTCTCGGCGCGCCCCATATAGGAGTAGTCGTACCTGATGCGGGCCTTTAGCTTGGCCAGGGATAACCCGCGCCGGTCGCGCCAATCACGCATGGCGGAACCAAGGAAGTGCCACGGACTCGCGTAGGGCGTCAACTCGTTCGGACGCTGTCCCATGAGTCCACCTCCATGTGGCCATGTGGCCGCTCAAGGGCGGCCACATCGCTGCCCTGTTGGTCAGGCCTGTGCCATCGCTACAAACGACGAGGGCACCAATCTATCGACGTCGTTTAGAGCAGGAGGAGCGACCGTGACATTGACGGCTGCTGAGCGGCACGAGCTGTTGACGGCCTTACACCAGCTCTCGGCGGACGTGCGCGATCTGGAGCGGCGGATTGAGCGAACAGCTCAACTCGTCAGTGAGGCTGGACCGAGCTCTCCAGCTGCTGAAGCCGGTCGTCCATGCGGGCAAGGTGTGCCCGCAGTGACTCGATCTCTCGCATGATCGTCACAAACTCCGAGCTGGGGCCCTGCTCTCCTTGTCCCTCTGCTTGTTCGTTCACGAAGTAGCCCCGCGTCGACTCGGCGCGGACGAAGCCACGCTTGGCGAGCAGCTGTAGCGCCTTGGTGGCAGTACCGGCGGCGACCTCGAAGCGCTCCGCGATCTGGCGAACGGCCGGCAGCTTCTCACCTGGTTTGAGCTTGCCCGAGACGATATCCGCGCGGAGGGCATCCGCGATCTTCTCGTTCACCCGGCGTGCGTCGTCAGGGGTAGGCGTCATGCCTTGATGCTAACCGGCCCCTCATTGATCCAATCGGCACTACTGACACAACCTCTTGTGCTGGTTGTATTGGTCGTGCTAGAACAGTGGTGTTGGTGGACGGCCCGGGAGTTCGGGGCTCCAGCCAGCACAGAGAGTCCGTCGTCGGGCTGTTCTGACCTGCATAAGTACCTGATCGCCGCGCCGATGTGCCCCGTGTAAACGGGAGCCCTGATTAGGGGTTACCGCGCACCGTCGGGAGCGTCTGTTCACTTGAAAACTGAACAGTGTGATGAGTTGACGGGGCATAAGTCCCGTCCCCGCAACGGCCCGGGTGACGGCCGCTGGCGGCCACTTCGTGGCAGGTGAACGTGTCCTGTCCTGCGTGTCAGCTCTGGAGAAGCGCTCTTGGGGAGCATGCCTTCATCACTGGAGGACAGCGCCTTGGGTGCCACCTGGTACGCGCCGCCCTGCTGGCGTCAGAGCAGTGACGATGACGCACCCGCTTTTCCCGGCTCGGGGCCGGTGCCCGTGGCAACGGCGCACTGGTGAAGCCGTGTCCCTGCTCTTGGCGGGAGGTCGGTGTGAACCGACGACATACCCCGGCGCTGCCGTGATGGACCGGCTGGCGGCGCCGCTACAACTTCCGGTCCGACTCTGCCCTGCTGGGTCCGCGGCGCTGTGGTGCCGCGGCCGGTTGCCTCCGCTGCTCGTCTCGTACGAGCAGCGCTGAGGGGAGCCGGACCATCCGATCCGAACCCTTTGGGAGACGTCGTGATCGCAACGCTGATTGCCGTACTGGGCACGCTCGCCGGTGCGTTGGTCGCCGGGTTGATGCAGCACTTGACTGCGAGCCGCACCACCCGGGCGGCGCAGATCGAACGGCGCCGTCAGGCGCTCGCTGAGGCGGTCCCGGCGCTGCTGAGCGCTCTGGTCCGTCACCGCGAACAGCAGTATCTGAAGATCAAGGCCCGCCGGGAGGCTCTGGCCGACACGGTGGAGGCCCGCCAGGCCCGCTACGCGGCCCGCTCGGCTGTCACGTCCGCCATGGACACGCTGTACATGGCCACGGTCGATGCTCGTCTGCTGGCGGTCGCACAGGAGGCGGTCGACGCGGCCATGGCGCTTGGCGACGTGCCGGCCGATGAGCTGGACGTGGCCGGGCTGCGCGCCCGCCAGGCACACACGGCACTGCGCGAGATGGGTTCCACCGCCCTCTACGCCTGATCTGTTCCATCAGCCGCTCGCCATCCGCAGGGAGTGACCAGCATGACCTCTCCGGCTGCCATCACCTTCGCCGCCGTGTTTGTCGCCTTGTACGTCGCGCACAGCGTGGGCGACCACTGGGTGCAGTCCTCGCACCAGTCCCTGAACAAGGGCCGTACGGGCTGGGTCGGCCGTCTCGCGGACGCCCGGCACGTCGCCACGCTCACGCTCACCAAGGTCGTGTTGCTTGTGCCCGTGGCTCTGCTGCTGGACCTGCGTCTGTCCGTGTCCGGCATCGTTGCCGGGCTCGGGGTGGATGCGGTCTCGCACTGGTGGGCCGACCGCCGCTCCACCCTCGCGTGGCTGGCCAAGGTCACCGGCAAGGGCGAGTTCTACCGGCTCGGGTCCCCGCGTCCCGGCATGGGCGACAACCCGAGCCTGGGGACCGGCGCCTACGCGCTGGATCAGAGCTGGCACCACCTGTGGCTGCTGGTCGCCGCGCTCATCATTGCCGCCGTCTGACGGCACCCCACTTCAACGGCGCGGCCCCGGTGCTCGCAACACCGGGACCGCTGTTCGGGCCGTTCCAACCTGTGAGAGGAGCACGACCCATGCTCGACGTTACAGCAGGTCATCCCCCGGTGAGCAGCGCTGATTCGGACCGTCTCTCGGAGGTCTTCGCCCTGCACTGCGGGGGTGTCCAGCGGTTCATCCTCAACCGTCTCGACCGCCCCGACTGGCACCTCGCGGAGGACCTGACCAGCGAGACGTTCCTCCGTCTGGTCCGCGGCTACTCCGGCCGCCCCGTCGACGGCCGGGTTGCCGGTCTGCTGAGGACGCTCGCCCGGCACGTCATCACCGATCACTACCGCCGCCAGAGCGCGGGGGAGAGGGTGACGGACTTCGGCGACTGGTTCGAGGCCCGCCAGCTGCCTGCGGCCCCGGCAGCCGAGGAGCGCGCGGTCGAGCGGATGACCGCCCTAGCTGCGCTCGCGGCCTCTCCGGTGCTGGGGGTGGCGGCGTGAGTGACCGGCATTTCACGATCGCGGGCAGGCGGTCGCCTCACCTGGCGACGCGTCCTGCCGGGGTGCTGGCGTTCGAGCCGGCGCCGGACCCTGGCCTGACCGGCGCTCTGTGCGCGCAGGTCGAGCCGGAGCTGTTCTTCCCCGAGTCCGGTGACAAGCAGACCGCCGAACTGGCGCGGGAGATCTGTGTGCGCTGCCCGGTGGCAGCTGCGTGCCTGGCTGATGCCCTCAGGGCTGAGGAGGGACAGAGCCACCGGTCCCGCTTCGGTATCCGTGGTGGGACCAGCCCGGAACAGCGTTCCTGGCTCTACCTCCTCTCGCGCCAGCCGGAGGAGGCCGCCGTGGCGGCCCGGCCGCCGGTCGTGGTTCCGGCCCGGCCGAAGCGTGAGCCCGTCAAGTGCGGTACACGGCGTGGCTATCAACGTCACCGCCGTAACGGAGAGGACGCGTGCGCACGGTGCCGCTCAGTCAACTCCGCGGCTGACCGCCGACTGCGCAGCACCGGGACCACGAAGGAGGCGGCGTGATGGCCACCATCAGTGCACCTGTCGCGGCGGCGGAGTTGGGTGTGTTGCTGGAGGAGTTGCGGGCCGCGCAGCCGGGGCGTGTTCTGGCTGAGCAGCGGCACCAGTTCCTCGACCTCGACCCGGACCTCGTCCGGGAGGACTACACCCGTCCCGCTGGCTTCCGTGTGGAGCGGCCGGTGAGGGTGCCGGCGTGGAGTCTGGCTGTTCTGTCGCGGTCCTGCTGCGACTGGACCGTGGGGGGCAGGGGCAAGGGGGCGACGGCTGCGGCTCGTTGGAAGGTGTTCGTCAGTCTTCCCGGGAGCGTGGCCAACTGGCCTGAGCACCGCTGGCCCGCGTCCCGCCGTTACACCGTTCCTACGCCTGCTGAGCGCGCCGGGGCGCTGGCCTCGCTGGGGTGGCAGGTGGCGCCGGGCGAGACGTGGGGGTGGTCGGAGGACGCGGGGGCGGACTTCCACGGTCACCCGGCAGGGGTTGATCTCCTGGCTTCGGTTCAGGTGGTGCCGCTGGTGGGCGCGGGGGTGAGGGCGTGAGCTTGCTCCTGCCGGTGGCGGCGACGGCTGGTCCGCTGGCGGTGGGCTGGTCGGTTCATGGTCTGTGGTTCCGGAGGCAGATCGAGCGGGCGCGGCGTGACCCGCTGACCGGCCTGCCCGGCCGCACCGCCTTCCTGGCCTGGGTCCGCAGGATGCGGGCCCAGGGTCTGGTGCTGGTCTGGGTGGACCTCGACCGGTTCAAGGTCCTGAACGACACCCACGGGCACGCCGCGGGGGATGCGGTGCTGGTCACCTCAGCTGCCCGGCTGGCGGGGTGGGCTGAGCACCATGGCGGGTACGCGGCCCGGCTGGGCGGTGATGAGTTCGCCGCCGCCATCACCGCCCCTTCCCACCTGCCCGATGCCCTCGGTTCGTTGCATGAGGTCCTGTGCGGGTCCGTTCCTTACCGCCGGCATGAGCTGCGGGTAGGGGCGTCCGTCGGGGCGTACCGCGAGGAGGGCCTGGCGGAGTCCGGGCTGGGGCGGGCGATGCGGCGGGCGGATGAGGCGATGTACGCCGCGAAGCGCTCCGGCGGCGGCTGGTGCATCGCGCACGGGCCGATCCCGTCCATGACCACGACCAACGGCCGCCGTACCGGGCGGCGTGGCACCTCGGGAGGTGCGCGATGACCACCTGGCACCTGAACTCCGACAAGCCCCTCTACACCCGCCACCCCGAACCCCGCGAATGGATCAGTGCGTACGGCGTTCTCGCGTTCAGTGACGCGACGCTGCGGCGGTCGATAGCGGTCCACGAGGCCGGTCACGCGGTCCTGGACTTCGCGTTCGGCATTCCCGTCGCCGAGATCCGTCTGTTCGAGGATCTCGGCAAGGGCGCTGGCGAGCGTCCGGCGGCAGCGTGGGTGCGCCATGGTGGCCAGTGGAGCGTCCCCTACGTGCGCTATGTCGCCATGTGCGCGGCAGGGGAACGCGCGCAGGACCGGTGGATGCGGGAGATGGGGCTGTGGAGCCCGGAACGCGCCTGGGTGGCCGAGCGCTCCGCGGCCGACGACCGGCAGTGCGTGGTGGATGCGATGCGTACGCACATGAACCGGGAGGTCACGTTCGGCGGCCGTGTTCCGGGTGCCCTGGACTACGCCACGGTGCAGGCCGCTGCTGATGCGGCGCTGGCTCCGCTGTGGGACCGGGTGCTGCGGCTGGCCGCCGCCGTCGACGAGCACGGCGTGCTCACCGGCCGCCAGGCCGCCGGGCACGCCCGCATGACCCACCTCGCCATCCCCTGCGACCCGCCCGGGGCGGTGGCCGCGTGAGGCCCGCCACCATGAGCGCGGGCCAGATCCAGGCCGCCGAGCGGACGCTGTCGCTGGGGACGTGGAGCATCACGTTCGGGGCGGTGCTCTTCTCCGTCCTGACCGTCACCCCGCTCGTGCGCGGGGTGACCCCACCGGGATGGGGGTGGACAGCGCCGATCCTGCCCGTGGTCGTGGATGCCGCCGTCGTCATCGTCGTACGGCTGGACTCCACGGTCGCCCGGCTCGGGGGCACGGCCGGGCGGTGGCCGGCCGTCCTGCGCTGGCTGACCGGGATCATGACGCTCGCCCTGAACATCGGTGACTCCGCCCTGCGCGGCAACCTCGTCGGCGTGGCCGTTCACGCGGTCGCGCCGACCCTGCTCATCGTCACCTCGGAGGCGGGTCTTTCCTACCGCCGGGCGATCACGGTGGCCCTGGAGCGGATCGCCCGTGAACAGCGCGAGCAGCAGGACCGTGAACGGCGGGAGGAGGCCGGGCGTGAACGCCTGGCCCGTGCGGAGCGTGAACAGCAGCGCGCCGACGCCGAGAGCCTCGAACGCGAAGCCCGTGAACACACGGCCCGCCTGGAGCGGGAGCGCGCGGAGCGGGAAGCCGCCGCACGCCGTGAGCAGTGGGAACACGAGGGACGCCTCCGCCGTGAGGAAGCGGACCGTATCGACCGGGAACAGCGTGAGCAGCGGGAGTTCGAGCAGGCCCGTGAGGAACGTGAACGGGCCGAACGGGACCGCCGTGAACAGCGTGAGCGTGAGGAGCGTGAACGGCTGGAGCGGCAGCAGCGTGAACAGGATGAACAGCAGGCCCGCGCCGTTCGTGAACGCGCGGAGAAGGCCGCCCGTGAACGGGCGGCACAGGCCCGGCCGGTCGCCAGGGCGAAGCCGGTGAACACCCCCGCCCCGGTCAAGATGAACGAGGCGGACGCCCTCCAGGCCGTACGCGCCGGGCACGCTGCCGGCCACTCCGTGCGGCAGATCGCCGACCGGACCGGCTGGTCCGTCGGCTGGGTCAGCACCCGCCTGAACGAAGCCCGCACACCACAACTCCCCGCCTCGCCCGTCGACCCGCGCGACGCCCTCCCGGCCGCGCACGCGGAGAAGACGGAGGCCGCGGCATGAGCGAACCGATCGTTGCGGCAGGGCTGTTCCAGAACCAGCTCTGAGCAGGCACAACCCCACACCAGAGGTCCGGGCGGCCGCCTGTCGGCCGAGCTGTCCGGACCAGCCGCGTTCTGTCTTCCCCTGGAGGGAGCCCACATGGTCATCACGAAGGTGCGGCTTCGCCGCTGCGCCGTCCCTGCCGCTGCCGCTGTCGGTGCCGCCCTCGGGGTGCACCAGGCGCGGGAGTTGTTCGCGTACGGCGTCCCCGTGAGCGCCGCGGCCGCGAGCGTCCTGACGGTCTCCGCTTGTGTCTACGTCACGGTGCGCCAGTTCTTGGAGGCTCTGTTCGCGGAGACCCACCGGTGCCGTGTCGAAGGCTGCACCTTCCGTGCCCGCCTGACGCGCCCGGACGCGGGGGAGAGCCGCCGGTGGCAGGAGATCGCCGCCGCCCACCCCAACCACGACCGGCACTGGCCGGTTGCCTGAACCGCACGTCACGAGCCGGGGTCCCGGACGGTCGGCCGTCCAAAGCGCCGTCCGGGCCCCCTTCCAACCCCTCCGTTTCCGGAAGGAACCAGCAGTGAATCACGACGACGAAAGCGAGCTGTTCAACCGGCTCGAAGCCGACATGGCCACCGGCTCCGGGGCCGAGGTGGTGGACCTGGACAAGGCCCGCACGGCGCGTGAGTCGGCCGACTCCGAGACAAGCGGGTCCGCCGACCCGACCGCGAACGAGTCGGGCGGCGCCCCGGTGTCGGAGCCGTCGAAGCCGGGGCCGGTGATGGTGGACGGTCCGGCCCCGGCGGGGCCCGGGTTCATGGATCGGCTCAAGGGCGCCAAGCGTCGGCCGATCGTCCCGGTGTGGCTGAAGTCCACGACCGAACTCAAGGCCGCCACGGGTTGGGTGGCCGGGCACTACGGCCACAAGGCCGGGTACCACGTGCTGCGTTCCCCGGTGTACGCCGCGCGCCTCGCGCTGCTGTCGCCGCGCGGGGCCGCGAAGTTCGTCGGCGGCACGATGCGGTGGGTCGCAGACAAGGAGGGTGAGCCGGTACGTCTGGCGATGGTGGAGAAGGAGGACGCCGCCACCTATCTCAAGCTCTCCCGGCAGCGCGACGGGCGGGTACGGCTGCGTACCCTGGTCATGGTGCTCGTCTGCCTGATCGGTACAGGTGCGGCACTGGCCCTGTACGTCCTGGCGCCGGGGTGGCTCCAGACGGTGTCGGTCGGCGCACTGCTGCTGGCCCTGGGACACCTCGGGCGCCCGGAGGACGCGCCGGTCATCACGCGTGCGGTGGACCTGCCGCAGGTGCAGCGTCTGACCTCCGACATCGTGGCGAGGGCGTTCGCCGCGCTGGGGATCGCGGAGATCAACAAGCAGGCGGCGAAGGGCAAGCCGGGTGTGGAGTTCAAGGCACCGATCCAGCGCGATGGCAAGGGATGGCGTGCCGACCTCGATCTCCCCTACGGGGTGACCGTCTCCGACGTGCTGGACCGCCGCGAGCGCCTCGCGTCGGGTCTGCGCAAGTCCCTTGGATGCGTGTGGCCCGAGCCCGTGCCCGGGGAGCATCCGGGGCGGGTGATGCTGTGGGTCGGGGACCAGGACATGGCCCGGGCCCCGCAGCCCTCATGGCCGTTGCTGAAGACCGGCACGGCTTCGCTGTTCAAGCCCGTGCCGTACGGCACCGACCCGCGCGGCCGGCAGGTCGGCTTCGACCTGATGTACGCCAACTTCCTGACCGGCGCCATGCCCGGGCGGGGCAAGACGTTCGCGCTGCGCATCCTGCTGCTCGCTGCGGCGATGGACCCGACCGCTGAGCTGCACACCTGGGAGTTCAAGGGAACCGGCGACTTCTCTTCGTTCCAGCCCATTTCCCACACCTACGGCTCCGGTCCGGGCGATGACGCCACGGTCGAAGGATGTGTGGACGCCATGGAGTACGTCTACGGTGAACTCGACCGCCGCGCGAGGGTCATCAACAAGCTGCCCAAGGACATCTGCCCGGAGAACAAGGTCACCCCGGCCCTGGCGGCGAAGAAATCGCTGGGCCTGCACCCGCTGGTGATGTCCATCGACGAGTGCCAGGAAGTCTTCACCCACGAGAAGTTCGGAAGGAAGGCTGCCGAACTGGCCACGGCCATCATCAAGCGGGGCCGTGCGCTGGGGGTGATCCTGCTGCTGGGCACCCAGCGCCCGGACGCCGACTCCCTGCCCAAGGCGATCAGCGCCAACGTCGGCATCCGCTTCTGCCTTCAGGTCATGGGCCAGCCCGAGAACGACATGGTGCTGGGCACCTCGATGTACAAGAACGGCATCCGCGCCACCTCCTTCACCGCCGATGACCTGGGCATTGGCTACCTGGTCGGGGCGGGGCCGAACCCCCAGATCGTCCGGTCGTACTACATCGACAACGCCACCGCCGAGACGATCTGCGAGCGCGCCAGGACCGCCCGCGCTGCGGCCGGCACCCTGCCCGACCCGGACGCGCCGAAGAAGGACAAGCAGGCGGACACCCTGCTGGCCGACATCCTCGCCGTCGTACCCGAGGCGGAGGCGAAGGTATGGAACGAGACCGTGGTCGAACGCCTCGCGGAGCTGCGGCCTGAGCGCTACGGCGACTGGGCCCGCATGAACGGCGAGGAGCAGACCGCTCACCTGACCGCAGTCCTGAAGCCCTACGGCATCGCCGCCGGGCAGGTGGGGCGCCGCATCGACGGCAAGTTCGTCAACAAGCGCGGCATCAAGCGCGACGACATCACCAACGTGGTAGCTGAGCGTAACCGAAATCGGGACGCGAGCTGACCGTCCGGGGCTGCTATCGATAGCGCGCCCACCCGCTATCGATAGCAGCCCCGATAGCGGCCCATACGGCCACTGATCAGGCTGCTAGCGCATAGCGGCCCACCTGCGGAAACCCCCGAAAGCAGCCCCTGGAGCCCCTTCGTGCCCCCTGCCCTGCTCGCTATCGCCGCCCTGCTGATCGTCACGTTCTGTTATGCATCTCTGTGTGTGGCCAGCCCGTTCGGCAACTGCCGCAAGTGCAAGGGCTTCGGCTACGCGCTCAAGAAGGACCGGCGCGGACGCCTCAAGCCCGGCAGGACCTGCCGCCGATGCCGAGGCGACCGCAAGCGCATACGCGTCGGCCGCCACCTGTTCAACGTCGCAATGCGCCTCCACCGCGACGGCACCCGATGATCCGCCGCCTGTTCTACCTCGCGCTCGTCGCGGTCCTGCTCGGTCTCGCCGCCGACACCTGCTCCGGCCAGGACACGGGCCCGGCCGTCCCGCAGCCCGCCACCACGACCCAACTTCCCTGAAAGGGGGTCTCGCATGGCCATCACGGTCTCGCTCGTCGCCCTGTTCGGCCTGGTCCTGTTCTTCTTGCTCCGCTCCAGGACCCTCGGCTACGGGTCCGCCTTCGTCGCGATGATGTTCGGCTTCTACCTCTCCTCCACCGGCGCCGCCAAGCCCATGAACCAGCTCTCCACCGCCCTCATCAACGCCATCGGCAACCTGTAGAGGAGCCCGGCTATGGCGACTCCGTCCCTCATGGCCGCCGCCGAACTGCGCACGGCCCTCGAAGCCCACGCCCGCGGCGACCTCCCTGCCGCCATCGGCGCGCTGATGAGCATCGACACCGCCTCATGGCAGGCCATCGAAGAGCGACTCCGCTCCCTGGGCGCCGCCCTGCCCGCCCTCCTCGCCACCGCCCGGGGAGAAGCCGCATGAACCCCGATCTGATCGCCGCCGCCGTCCTCATGGGCCCGGCGGCGATCCTCGCCCCGGTCTGCATCGCCGGGCACCTGCGCCAAGCCCGCCACGACGCGACCGCCGCCGCCGTCCTCGCCACCTACCAGCCGCAGCCCGCCGCACCGCCCGAGCCGCCCCACGGCGGCGGCGAGCCCCTGGCCGCCCACCACGCCCTGCCTGCTGACCGTCTCGCCACGGTCACCCACCTCGACACCCGCCGCCGCAACCCCGCACCGAGCGAAAGGAAGACCGCGTGATCCGCCTGCGCATTCAGCGCGCCGACTGTCCCCGGCCCGCGTTCGTCCTCGCCGAGACGCCCCGGTCTGATTGCCGCACCGTCCGCGCCCCGTGGGCAGTCAACGGCTACAGCGACGAAGCGCCCTTCTGAGATCTCCAGAGGAGAAGCCCGTGTTCGAGATCCGCATCATCTGCGACCCCGCCGACACCGACAGCGTCGTCGCTGCCCTGGACGGCACGTTCATGGTCGGCATCGTGAGCGTCTACCCCACTCGGGACGGCAGGCGGAACCGCCTCTACGCCCGGGCCGACCACAAGCCCACCCCCGCCACGACCGCACAGGAACGGCCCGTGCCCACAGGGGAGTGCACCGGTACCGCGCATGCCGACGCGGACCTGTCTGCACTGTCCGCCATCGAGAATCCCAAGGAGATCTGAGCATGACCGGTACCACCTGGCTCGACTCGCGGATGCTGGCGCTCGACTTCGAGACCACCGGCACCGATCCCGACACCGCGCGCATCGTGGCCGCCGCGGTCGTCCTCGTCGGGGGCGACCAGCCGCCCGTTACCGGTACCTGGATCGTCGATCCCGGCGTCGATATCCCCGACGAGGCCACCGCGATCCACGGCATCACCACCGACCGGGCCCGCGCCGAAGGCGTCACGCCGCAGGCAGCCCTCACCGACGTGGTCAACCACCTTGTCGACCACCTCGCGAAGGGGCTTGCGGTGGTGGTGTTCAACGCCCGCTACGACCTGACCGTCCTGGACCGCGAGTGCGCCCGCCACGACGTCGACGCGCCGGCCGCCCGGCTCGGGGCCGAACTGGCCCCGGTCATCGACCCGTTCGTCATCGACAAGCACGTCAACCGCTACCGGCGCGGGAAGCGGACCCTGCCCGCGATGTGCCAGCACTACCGGGTCCGGCACGACGGCCCGCACGAGGCCGCCAACGACGCGTACGCCGCGGCCCGCCTCGCCTGGCGCCTGCCACGCGCCTTCCCCGAGCTGGCCGCGACCGAACTGCCCGTACTGCACCAGCGGCAGACCGAATGGGCCGCCGCGCAGGCCGCGAGCCTGCAGGACTACCGGCGCCGCACCGACCCGGCCGCGATCGTCGACGGCTCGTGGCCGCTCATCCCGAACCAGCGCACCGGAGAGGAACCTCCCCGATGATGACCGCCGATCCGCAGGACCTGGCGGCCCAGGCCGCCGAAGCGGTCCGCAGCCTCAACCACGCCACCCAGAGCGCTAAGGGGGAGCTGACCTACCCCGGTGACGCGTACCACCTGGTCGCATCGCTCAAGCAGCTCACCCAGCGCCTGCCGCAGAGCTTCGACCAGCTCTCCGGATTCCTTGAGGTGCTCGCCAAGACCGGCAGGGTCACGGCGGACTACGGCACGCCCGGTGACCACCTCGGCGAGGCCCGGTCGGCCCTCGCGTCTGCCGCGATCATCGCCGAGACCCTCACCGAATTCCTGGACCGCGCGCACAGCGAGCTCGCCCCGCTCGGCTACGACACCGCCGACGACGAAGAGCCGTGCGGCTGCGACTGCCCGCACCCCGAGGACTGCGACTGCGACGCCCGCGACCAGCACTAACTACGTCAAGGGCGGCCCCACCGTCTCGCCAAAGTCGCGGGGCCGCCCTTGTCCACCTGCCCAGAACAGAGCCGTGGAGGACTCCAGCATGACGCAACCGACCGACACCCGGGGAGACCACTTGCATACCGCACTCTCCCTGGCCGCCTCCGGCGTCCCCGTGCTGCCGTTGCGCGCCGGGAAGGTGCCGTTCGGCAACTGCCGCCGCTGCGCCAACAACGCGTGCGGTGGGCGGGCCAATATGAAGACCGCAGGACCGTGCTCCTGCCCAGGGCCCTGCCACGCGTGGGCCGCCGCGACCACCGACCCCGCCGTCATTACCTCTGGCGTCTGGCGTCGCGCCTGGATGCAGGCGGCGGGGGTCGCCTACCACCCGGGCGGGGCGGGGCTGACGGTCGTGGACCTGGACAACGCCGACGCGATCACATGGGCCCGCGTCACCCTGCCGGCCACCCGCACGGTCGCCACGACCCGGGGGGAACACTGGATCTACCGGGGCGCGATGCAGTCGGCCAACAAGGTGCGGGCCGACGTGGACATCAAATCCCTGATGTCTTATGCCCGCTGGCTCGGACCCGGCACCGGCACCCTGAACGACCTGCCCGACACCGTGCGCGCCCTGACCGTGAGGGAGCCCGCCTCCGTCCAGGCGACACCGCAGGCCATCACCGTGCCCGCACAGGCCGGGGACGGCCAGTGCCCCCACCGCACGCCTGCCTACCTGGAGCGCGGCATCACCATGGCGGAGCAGCGCATCACCGAGGCCACCAGCGGCATTCACAACACCGTCTACCGCGCCTTCCTCGCCGTGCTGTCCGCTCATGGCCGGTGCGGCTGCCTCACGGACGCTCACGTCACGCGGCTGTTCGCCGCCGCTCAGGCCAAGGGAGAATCCCCGCGGCACTGCACCGACGCGTGGACCAACGCCCTGACCCGGCTGGGGCTGTAGCCGTGTCCGAGGACGAGAAGAATCCGGCCCGCGAGGTCATCACCGACTACGCGCAGGCGCACTTCCGCTACTTCCGTACCGCCGACGGGACCGTGTACGCGCAGAAGAACGGCCACCCCGTGGCCCGCCCGATCCGCTCCCAGGGAACTACTGGCAGCCACCGCCAGGAACTCATGGTCGGCCTGTTCAACGACGGGCTCGGCGTGTTCAACGGCACGGCGCTGAAAGAGGCATTGGACTTGATCGAGGCACTGGCAATGGTCCAGGAAGTGCAGCAGGTGCACATCCGTGTCGCGCCGGGACTCGGCGGCGCGACGTGGTTGGACCTGGGCCGCAACGACGGGAAGTCCGTCCGCATCCACCCCACCGGCTGGGACATCGTCACCCCCGACCCGGTCGAGGTGTGCTGGCGGCGCACCCAGCTCACCGGCGAACTGCCCATGCCGGCCCAGGACACCGGAGAAAAGGGGCTCGATCTCCTGCTGAGACTGTGCAACTTCGCCAACGCGGAGACCGAGTGCCTGGCCATCGCCTGGCTGATCGGCTGCCTCGGACCGTCCGTGCCCGTCCCCGCCCCGTTCCTCACCGGCCCCCAGGGCGCGGGCAAGTCCACCGGCGGACGCATGCTCGTGAGGATCATCGAGGGCATGAGCAGCGACCTGCGGCGGGCGCCGAAGGACGAGGAGAACCTGATCGCGGCCGTGGCCGCCGGATGGGTCACCGCCCTGGACAACCTCTCCCACCTCACCCCGGACCTCTCCGACGCCATGTGCTGCATCGTCACCGGCGCCGAGAACATCAAGCGCGCCCTGTACACCGACGGGGACGTCGTCCGCGCCCGCTACCGCCGCCCCCTGCTCATGACCGGCATCGACGTCGGCGTCATCCGCCCCGACCTGGCTGAACGGCTGCTGCCGCTGCGCCTGGAGCGGCCCCGCGTGCGGCGGACCGAAGCCGAGCTGTGGACGGAGTACGAAGAGATCCTTCCCGCGGTTCTCGGCTCGCTCCTCGACCTCACCGTCAAGGTCCGCGCCGCCGCCGCCGACATCCCCACCGACCTGCGCATGGCCGACTTCGCTCACCTGTGCGCACAGCTCGACGCAGCGACCGGCCTCGGAGCACTCAGCGCCTACCGGGCGAGGCTCGACGACCTCAACGACGACGTCATCGAGGGCGACCTCCTCGCCCAGACCGTGCTCCAGCACGCCGCCGGACTCGATGCGGGCGCTGAGGAACGGATGACCTCTGCCGAGTGGCTCCACTGCCTCACCCGCCTCTACACCGGCGAGGACTTCCGACCCCTGCCCAAGGGATGGCCCACCACGGGAAAGGTCCTCTCCGACCGCCTCAAGCGTCTTCAGCCGACGCTGGCCGCCCGTGGCGTGCTCATCGACTGGGGACGCACCAACACGGCCCGCTACATCGAGATGACCCGCCCCGGCGCTCCGCCCCCGCACCAGCAAGAACACATGCTCTGACCCGTGCCACCGCGCCCGGCCGCACAAGCAAGAAGAGCACCACACCCGACCGGTGCTCTTCTTGTAATTCGGCGGCGTCGCCGCCCGGTGATCGCGCCGCGAAGCGGCTCCTTCTTCACGCCTTGAGTCGCACCGCACCACAACAGACACCCCTTCTTTGTCCGAAGAAAAGGACTCTGCGTCACCCGCGTCACCACCGGGCCGGAAACGGCCTGCGACCTCCTGTTACCTCGGTGACGCAGAGCGGCAGGAGCTGCGTCACCCCGCGTCACCCGCGTCACCCGTGACGAACAGCCTGCGTCACCGGTGACGCACCCCCCCAACCCCCTGCGTCACCCAAAAACGCGGGTCAGAGGCCTGAATGACGCAGATGACGCGGTGACGCAGAAATCCGCACCTCGGACAGCACAGACCACGACGCCTAAAGGTCTCCCATCCCGAAGCACCGCCCTCGCCAAGGAGAGCCGTATGGACACGGCCTACACCGAAGACCCCACCGTCCTCCTGCTGACCGTAGAAGAAGCCGCCCGTCGGCTCCGGATCGGCCGGACCAACTGCTACGCCCTGATTCGCACCGGGCAGCTCGAATCCGTCGTACCCGTAGGGCGTCTGAGGCGAGTCCCCGCCGACGCGCTACCGGAGTTCGTCGCGCGTCTTCGCACCGCCAATCGCCCCACGCCGCTTGCTGCCTAGGAGGTTCGTCATGGAAGAGAAGAAGCGCACCCGTCAGCCCAACGGCCGGTCATCGATCTACCAGGGCAAAGAAGGGAAGTGGCACGGTCGCGTCACCGTCGGCATCCGCGATGACGGCAGACCCGACCGGCGTCACGTCGAGCGCAAGACTCGCGCGGAGGTGGCCAAGGCCGTAAAGCACTTGGAGCAGCAGCGCGACGCCAAGACCCTCCGCAAGCCCGGCCGTGCCTGGACGGTGACCATGTGGCTCACGCACTGGGTCGAGAACATCGCACCTCTTGGCGTTAACTCCAACACCATGGTCGGTTATGGCGTCGCCGTCAGAAAGCATCTGATCCCTGGTCTCGGTGCGCACAAGCTCGACCGTCTCAAACCTGAACACATTGAGCACTTCTACAGCCGCATGATGCAGGCAGGCAGCAAGCCGGCCACCGCTCACCAGGTCCACCGAACCTTCCGTACCGCGCTGAACGAGGCTGTGAGGCGCGGCCACCTGGGGCAGAACCCGGTGCAACTTGCCAAGGCCCCACGCGTCCGGGAAGAGGAGGTCGAACCGTACTCCGTCGAGGAGGTTCAACGTCTCCTGAGAGCGGCCAGCAAGCGGCGAAACTCGGCACGCTGGGCCGTCGCGCTTGCGCTGGGCCTGCGGCAGGGGGAGGTGCTGGGCCTGAAATGGGATGACCTGGACCTCGACCGCGGATTCCTGGTGGTTCGCCGAAGTCGGCACCGCCCCCAGTACGCGCACGGCTGCACAGAATTCTGCGGCCGTAAGGCCGGGTACTGCCCGGAGCGGAAGCGGACGAACCCGGAGACCGCCGACACCAAGTCGCGCGCCGGCCGTCGCGCGGTCGGTCTGCCCCAACAGCTCGTGGATCTACTGAAGGCTCACCGCACTCAGCAGGAAGCCGAGAGAGCGGCAGCAGGCAAGCGCTGGGCGGAAGGAGGCTGGGTGTTCCCTGGCGAGACCGGCACGATCGAATCCCACCGCAAGGACTGGACCGAATGGAAGGAACTACTGAGAGCGGCGAAGGTCCGTGACGCCCGCCTGCACGATGCTCGCCACACTGCCGCCACGGTCCTGCTGATCCTCGGGGTGTCCGAGCGCGCCGTCATGGGACTGATGGGCTGGTCGACCACGGCCATGGCCGCCCGGTACCAGCACATGGTCGACGCCGTGCGATCCGATGTGGCGAATCAGGTCGACGGACTGATCTGGAAGCCCGAGACGGACCAGCCGGACGACGATGACGGTGCTGCTGGCGTGCTCGTGCCGGTCAACTGAGACGGTAACTGAGCCGAACGGCAGGTGGGGCGGCCTCCTTATGGAGATCGCCCCACCCGAAAGCCCCTGGCAGGAGGCGTTGGAGGCCGTGACCGGAATCGAACCGGCGTAACTCGCTTTGCAGGCGAGTCCCTCAACCACTCGGGCACACGGCCAAGTTGTGTGCTGCACTCCGAGCGTAAGCAGGGCGGTCGAGCGGGAGCAATGGGTGCAATGCGACTGACACACCGTGTTCACGCCGGGCCCAGTGACAGGAATTCCTCCACCAGGGGGCGGAACAGCTCCGGCTCGTCCACCCAGGGGTAGTGGCCGACCTCGTGCAGGGGGCGCAGGGTCGCCTCGGGGAAGGAGGACGCGACGAGTTCGCCCGCGCGCATGCCTGTGATCGCGTCGCGGTCGCCGGTGATGACCAGGACCGGGCAGCGTACGTCGCGGAGGCGGTGGAGGAGGGTGAGGCGGGACGGTTCGTCGACGCCCTGCCAGAAGCCGGCGCGGGGGACCGGGTTCAGCTGGTCTCCTTCCGTGGCGGCGTGCGCGCGCTGGGGCGCTTCCCAGCGGCCGTAGCCCATGGGGGCCGCGCGCCGGAGCAGGTCGCGGACCTCGCCCAGGTCGCCGGTCGTGGGGAGCGTGTGGACGGCGACGTACGCGTCCGTCCACCAGTCCTCCGTGGCGCGGGCCTCGAAGATCTGCTCGGCGTCGTCGGGCAGCTCGCCCTGGAGCCGGGAGCCGGGGGTGACCAGGATCAGCCGGCTGAGCCGGTCGGCGTGGGCCGCCGCGTACGCCTGGGCCGTCGCGCACCCGGCGTCGTGGGCGAGGAGGGCGAACCGCTCCAGGCCGAGATGGCGGCGGAGCGCCTCCAGGTCCTCCGCGAGCGCGGGGAAGGCGTAGCCGCCCGGGTCGGGGGAGGGTGGTGAGGCGCCGGTGCCGCGGCTGTCGGGGATCACGAGGGTGTGGCGCGCGTCGAGCCCGCCGAGGTCACCGAGGTAGGCGGCGTCCCGCCCGGGCCCGCCGGCGAGGCAGACGACGGTCTCGCCGTCACCGCCGTCCCGGGCCTGAAGGACGCGGTACGCCTGCTCCGTCGAGTCGTACGAGGTGTAGTGCCGCACGTGTCCACCTTGCCCCAATAGTCCGCCGATCCAGAAGTGACTCCCCGCTCACTCCCCTGCTCCCCCAAATTCCGCTTATGATTCCGGTGTGTTCGACACCCGGCACATCAGAACGTTCCACGCGGTGGTCACGGCCGGGTCGTACTCCGCGGCCGCTCGCGCGCTCGGCTACACGCAGCCCGCGATCACCCAGCAGATCAAGGCGCTGGAGCGCGCGGTGGGCACCCCGCTTTTCGTGCGCGCGGGCCGGAGGATGCGGCTGACCGAGGCCGGCGAGGCGCTCACCCGGCACGCCGAGACGATCCTCGACAGCCTGACGGCCGCGCAGCAGCAGATGAGTTCGCTGACCCGGCTGCGTGCCGGGCGGGTGCGGGTCTGCGCGTTCCCCAGCGCGAGCGCCACCCTGATACCGGAGGCGCTGGCCAGGCTCGCCGCCGACCATCCGGGGGTGCGGGTCGAGCTGCTGGAGGGGGAGCCGCCGGAGTCGATCCGCCGCCTCGTGCGCGGCGAGTGCGACATCACCCTCGCCTTCACCTATCCCGGCCTGCACGAGCAGGTGCCGGAGGAGGTGGTCGAGCTGCCGCTGATGGAGGATCAGCTGACGGTGCTGATGCCCACCGGGCACCCGCTCGCCCGCCGCCGCGCCGTCAAGCTCGCGGACCTGGCCGAGGAGCGCTGGATCGCCGGCTGCCTGCGCTGCCGCACCAACTTCCTGCACGAGTGCGCCGAGCTGGGCTTCGCCCCCGACATCGCCTTCACCACCGACGACAACCTCGTGGTGCAGTCGCTGGTCGCCGAGGGGCTGGGCGTCGCCATGATGCCGGGCCTGGTGCTGTCCTTCCTCCGCCACGACAAGATCACCGGGCGGGCGCTGGACCCGGCCTCGCGCCGTCAGGTCTCGGCGTATGTGCTCCGCGAGCACTTGCGGGTTCCCGCGACGGCGCTCGTGCTGGACGAGCTCAAGGCTGTCGCGGCGCGTCGGGTCGGCTGCTGATCCTTGTGCCGCCCCCGGCTGCCGCGCCTGCGGCGGGCTTTTTCCCCTACCCGCCCCTTCCCGGCTGCATCGATTTGCGGCTCCGCCGCGTGAGGGGCCAGCCCCCAGACCCCCAGCAACACGCTTCGCGCGTTGTCCTCAATCGCCGGACGGGCTGATGCATAAGCCCGCATTGGCCTCCCGTCAACAAACTGTCGTTGGACCGATGGATCACGCCGCCCGACGCTGCACGTATGACCACACCCACCGCAGCCCCGACGACCGCGCGCATCGACCAGCTCGTCGACGACGTACGCGAGGCCGTAGGCCGCGGCCTGCCGCCCGACACGACGGCATATCTCGTCGGCGAGCGGCTCGCGGCCCACCTCGGCTCCCCCGACCTGCTCACCCCGGAGCAGCGCGAGGGCGACCCCGACCACTACCGCCAACACCTCCTGCACGCCGAGCGCGACGGCAGCTTCTCGATCGTCGCGCTCGTCTGGCTGCCCGGCCAGGAGACGTGCGTGCACGACCATGTGTCCTGGTGCGTCACGGGAGTTCACGAGGGGACGGAGAGCGAACGCCGCTACCGCCTCGTGCCCGACGGCACCACGGCCCGCCTCGTCGCGACCGAGGACGTGGTCAACGCCCAGGGCGACGTCTGCGGCTTCGCGCCGCCCGGCGACATCCACCGCGTGCGCAACGCCTGTTCGTCCACCGCCATCTCGATCCACGTCTACGGCGCCGACGTCTCCCGGCTCGGCAGCAGCGTCCGCCGCGTCTACGACCTCCCGGCCGACGAACTCTGATGGCCCTGGAAACTCCCCGTACGAAGGCGGGTACGCGACCGGGTGGTCCGCCCGCCACCCCGGCGAAGAGCGGGATCCCGGGCAGGGGCAAGCTGCCCGGGCTGGCCATGGCGGCCGCCGGTGTCGCCGTGGCCTGGGCCGCCCACCGGCTCGTACCCGCGGTTCCCATGCTCACCGCGGCCGTCGTGCTCGGCATCGCGGCCGCGCACACCCCCGGCGTGCGGGCCCGGGTGCGCGGCGTGGCCCGGCCCGGGCTGACGCTGGCCGGCAAGCGGCTGATGCGCGTCGGCGTCGTGCTGCTCGGCCTCAAGCTGAGCGTCGGCGACGTGCTCGGGCTCGGCTGGGCCACCGTCGCGATGGTGGTCGCGGTCGTGGCGGCCACGTTCTTCGGGACGCTGTGGCTCGGGCGGCGGCTGGGGCTGCGCGGTGACCAGCCGCTGCTGATCGCCACCGGCTATTCCATCTGCGGCGCCTCGGCGATCGGCGCCGTCAGCGAGGTGTCGGGCAGCGACGAGGAGGACGTGGCGACCTCCGTCGCGCTGGTGACCCTGTGCGGCACGCTCGCCATCGCCGTGCTCCCGCTGCTCCACCACCCGCTCGGCCTGGACGACGCGCAGTTCGGGCGCTGGGTCGGCGCGGGGGTGCACGACGTCGGGCAGGTCGTGGCCACCGCGCAGACCGCGGGGCCCGAGGCGCTCACCGACGCCGTCCTCGTCAAGCTGATGCGGGTCGCGCTGCTCGCGCCGCTGGTGGCCGCGGTCGCGGTGTCCGTACGCAAGCGCAGGCAGGCGGCGCCCTCGGGCAAGCGGCCCGCGCTGGTGCCCCTCTTCGTCCTCGGCTTCCTGGCGATGGTCGGCGTGCGCACCACCGGCCTGGTGCCGGGCGGGGCGCTCGACCTCGCGCAGCACGTGCAGGAACTGCTGCTCGCCGCCGCCCTGTTCGGCCTCGGCAGCGCGGTGCACCTGCCCACGCTGGTGCGCACCGGCGGCCGGGTCGCGGCGCTGGGCCTGTGCTCGTGGGTGGTGATCGCGGGCGCGTCGTACGGGGGAGTGCTGCTCACCACGTAGCCGGAGCGTGCGCGGAAGAGGAGGCGGGCCCGGCCGTGTGCCGGGCCCCGTCGCGTTCACGGGAGGTGCCGCCGCCCTGATGATCGGGCCTCTGAACCAGGACCGAAGGACGAGGGGATCTGGTTCCCGCGACAGGTGTCAATTCCTGTTTCGGTTCTTACTCTGAGGAAATGACCGCTGCCGAACCCGCCGATGCCCTGACCGCGGCCGAATCCATACCCGCCGAATCCATACCCGCCGAATCCATGACCGGCCAAGCCGCCGACTCCGCGCCGGACGACGCGGCGCAAGGCGTCCTCGGGCGCTCCTACCGGGCGCTGACGTTCGGCATCATCTCCGTCGTCTCCCTCATCGCCTTCGAGGCGAGCGCGGTCAACACCGCGATGCCCGTCGCGGCGCGGGCCCTCGACGGCGTCGGGCTCTACGCCTTCTCCTTCTCCGCGTTCTTCACCGCGAGCCTGTTCGCGATGACGCTGTCGGGGGAGTGGTGCGACCGCACGGGCCCGCCGGCACCCCTCTTCACGGGGATCGCGGCCTTCGGCACCGGGCTCGTCGTCGCGGGCTCGGCGCAGCGGATGTGGATGTTCGTGGCGGGCCGCGGCATCCAGGGCATCGGCGGCGGCCTGGTCCTCGTCGCGCTGTACGTCGTGGTGGGCCGCGCCTACCCCGAGCGGCTGCGGCCCTCGATCGTCGCCGCGTTCTCCGCCGCCTGGGTCGTGCCCGTGATCGTCGGCCCGCTGGTGGCGGGCACGGTGACCGAACACATCGGCTGGCGCTGGGTGTTCCTCTCCATCCCCGTGCTGATCCTGCTGCCGCTCGCCGTGATGCTGCCCGCCCTGCGGGCGCTCCCCGTCGGCGAGCGCACCGCGGCCATGGACCGCCGCCGCATCCTGCTGGCCCTCGCCGTCGCGGCGGGCGCGGGCCTCCTCCAGTACGCCGGGCAGGACCTGCGCTGGGTGGCCCTCGTCCCCGCCGCCGCCGGGCTCGGCCTGCTCGCCCCCGCCGTCCTGCGGCTGCTGCCGCGAGGCACCCTCCGCGCGGCCCGCGGGCTGCCGTCCGTCATCCTGCTGCGCGGCATCGCCGCGGGCGCCTTCCTCGGCACGGAGAGCTTCATCCCGCTGATGCTGGTGACCGAGCGCGGCATGTCCGCCACGACGGCCGGGCTCTCCCTCACCGGCGGCGGCCTGACCTGGGCCCTCGGCTCGTACACCCAGAGCCGCCCGCGCCTCGCGCCGCACCGCGAGCGCCTGATGACGCTCGGCATGCTGCTCGTCGCCGCCGCCGTCGCCCTGGTCTCGACCGCGCTGGTCGACGGCGTGCCCGCGTGGATCGTCGCCGTCTCGTGGATCGTCGGCGGCTACGGCATGGGCTTGACGATCTCCGGCGGCAGCGTGCTGCTCCTCAAGCTCTCCCGGCCCGGCGAGGAGGGGGCCGACGCGGCCTCCCTCCAGATCTCCGACGCGCTCGGCAACATCACCCTCGTCGGCGTCGGCGGCGTCCTCTTCGCGGCTCTGGGCGGTGGCGCCGGCGGTGACACGGCCGCGCCGCACGCCGCCTTCGTCGTGGTCTTCCTCACCATGGCGGCGGCCGGCCTCGTCGGCGCGTACGTGACGACACGGCTGCGGCCTCGGAATCACGAGGGCTCCGTCCCCCTCCCTCCGCCCTCCCCCGGCGAGCCGGATTGTGAGCTCGGTCCCACCGCCGGGTGAGGGCGGGTCGTCCCTCCCGGGTTCCGCCGCGGACGCGGGTAGGCTGACGCGGTTGCCGATCGCCGAGCCAGCCGACGGAGACCGTGACTACCACCACAGCCGCCAATCACCACCTCTCGCCCGCCTTCCCCGGCCGGGCCCCTTGGGGTACCGCGAACAAGCTGCGCGCCTGGCAGGAGGGCGCGATGGGGAAGTACGTACAGGAACAGCCCCGCGACTTCCTCGCCGTCGCGACCCCGGGCGCCGGGAAGACGACCTTCGCGCTCACCCTCGCCTCCTGGCTGCTGCACCACCACGTGGTGCAGCAGGTGACCGTCGTCGCTCCCACCGAGCACCTGAAGAAGCAGTGGGCGGAGGCCGCCGCCCGCATAGGCATCAAGCTCGACCCCGAGTACAGCGCGGGCCCCCTCGGCCGCGAGTACCACGGCGTCGCCGTGACCTACGCCGGTGTGGGCGTGCGGCCCATGCTCCACCGCAACCGCTGCGAGCAGCGCAAGACCCTCGTCATCCTCGACGAGATCCACCACGCCGGTGACTCCAAGTCCTGGGGCGAGGCGTGCATGGAGGCGTTCGAGCCCGCGACCCGGCGGCTCGCGCTGACCGGCACGCCCTTCCGCTCGGACACCAACCCCATCCCCTTCGTCACCTACGAAGAGGGCAACGACGGCATCCGCCGCTCCGCCGCCGACTACACCTACGGCTACGGCAACGCCCTCGCCGACGGCGTCGTCCGGCCGGTCATCTTCCTCTCCTACAGCGGCAACATGCGCTGGCGGACCAAGGCGGGCGACGAGCTGGAGGCGCGCCTCGGCGAGCCCATGACCAAGGACGCCGTCTCCCAGGCGTGGCGCACGGCCCTGGACCCGCGCGGCGACTGGATGCCGAACGTGCTGCGCGCCGCCGACCGCCGCCTCAGCGAGGTCCGCAAGGCCATACCGGACGCCGGTGCCCTCGTCATCGCCTCCGACCAGGAGTCGGCCCGCGCCTACGCCAAGCTCATCCGCGAGATCACCGGCGAGGGCGCCACGCTCGTGCTCTCCGACGACGGCGGCGCCTCCCAGCGCATCGACGACTTCGCGCACTCCGACTCCCGCTGGATGGTCGCCGTCCGCATGGTGTCCGAGGGCGTGGACGTGCCGCGCCTCGCGGTCGGCGTCTACGCGACGACGATCTCCACCCCGCTGTTCTTCGCCCAGGCCGTCGGGCGCTTCGTGCGCTCCCGGCGGCGCGGCGAGACCGCGTCCGTCTTCGTGCCGACCATCCCCACGCTGCTGACCTTCGCCAACGAGATGGAGGTCGAGCGCGACCACGTCCTCGACAAGCCGAAGAAGGACGGCGAGGAGGACCCGTACGCGGAGTCCGAGAAGGAGATGGCCGAGGCCGAACGGCAGCAGGACGAGGACACCGGCGAGGACGACCAGCTGTCCTTCGAGGCGCTGGAGTCCGACGCGGTCTTCGACCGGGTGCTCTACGACGGCGCCGAGTTCGGCATGCAGGCGCACGCGGGCAGCGAGGAGGAGCAGGACTACCTCGGTATCCCCGGCCTGCTCGAACCCGACCAGGTGCAGATGCTGCTCCAGAAGCGGCAGGCACGGCAGATCGCGCACAGCCGCAAGAAGCCGGACGCCGAGGTGGACCTCCTCGAACTCCCCGCCGAGCGGCGCCCGGTGGTCACCCACAAGGAGCTCCTCGAACTCCGCAAGCAGCTCAACTCCCTCGTCGGCGCCTACGTCCACCAGAGCGGCAAGCCGCACGGTGTGATCCACACCGAACTCCGCCGCGTCTGCGGCGGCCCCCCGAGCGCGGAGGCGACGGCGGGCCAGCTCAACGAGCGCATCCGCAAGGTGCGGGAGTGGGCGACGCGGATGCAGTAGCCGGGCAGTAGGCCGGGCAGCAGGCCGGAATGTGTGCCGCAGGTCGTCGATGACCTGCGGCACAGCTATTTGGGCCCACATCCGTCCGCATTCTGGAATCCATCCCCCGGTATTCGTAAAGACGACGCCTGCTGCCCGGATGTTGGGCAGACTCTTCCGCTGAGCGGACCGGCGGCGCTACCGTGCCGGTCACGCACACGCCCCGTGGCAGCGCCGCCGCGGAGCGCAGCCGGTGCCATGAGACAAGCGGCCGGCGGCCTCTCCTCGCGCGCTGCCGGACGGGACCGGTGGCGCATCCCACCGCGACGGCGGGCCGCCACTCATCGGAGGAGGGGCGTCGTGACCGCGGAAACCTCGCAGACGCTCGACAGAGGACTGCGCGTCCTGAAACTGCTCGCCGACACCGATCACGGTCTGACCGTCACCGAGCTCTCCACCAAGCTCGGCGTCAACCGCACGGTTGTCTATCGACTGCTCGCCACACTGGAACAGCACGCACTCGTGCGCCGCGACATCGGCGGCCGCGCACGGGTCGGCCTGGGGGTGCTGCGGCTCGGCCGCCAGGTCCATCCGCTGGTACGGGAAGCGGCCCTGCCCGCCCTGCGGTCGCTGGCCGAGGACATCGGTGCCACGGCCCACCTGACCCTGGTCGACGGCACCGAGGCGCTGGCCGTGGCCGTCGTCGAGCCGACGTGGACGGATTACCACGTGGCCTACCGCGCGGGCTTCCGCCACCCCCTGGACCGCGGGGCGGCGGGCCGCGCCATACTCGCCGCGCGCCGCGGGGAGGCGGACAACCCCGGCTACGCCCTGACGCACGGTGAACTGGAGGCGGGGGCGAGCGGGGCCGCCGCCCCGCTGCTCGGCGTCCTCGGCATCGAGGGGAGCGTCGGCGTGGTGATGCTCGCCGACTCGGTCCCGGACCGCGTGGGCCCACGGGTCATGGAGGCGGCGAAGGAGGTGGCGGACGCGCTTCGCTAGCGCGGGCGGCGGATCTGCCCGGGGGCGCCCTCGGAGGCGCCCCCGTCGACGACCGGGGCCCGGGGCGGGGCCCCGGGTCGGTGAGCGGCACCCGGACGGCAGGTAGATTCGGTCGCATGCTTGCTCCGACCAGCACCCGCGCGCGCCTGGCGATCTGCGCCGCCCCCTTCGTCGCCCTGCTCGCCGTCGCCGCGTTCGTCCCGCTGCCCTTCTCCATCGCGCAGCCGGGTTCGACCGTGAACGTCCTCGGGTCGGACGAGGGCAAGCCGGTGATCACCCTCAGCGGTGCCGACAGCCGGCGGACCACCGGGCAGCTGCGGATGACCACGATCCAGGCCACCGGACCGCGCGTCGAGGTGGGCCTGGGCGATGTGATCAGTGGCTGGTTCCGTACGGACCGCGCGGTCATGCCGCACGATGCCGTCTACCCCGTCGGTGACTCCGACAAGGAGGTCGAGGCGCACAACACCGCCGAGATGAAGAAGTCGCAGGACTCCGCCTCCGAGGCGGCCCTGCGCTATCTCCACAAGTCCCCCGACCAGGTGAAGGTCGGACTCAGCCTCGCCGACGTCGGCGGACCCAGCGCCGGCCTGCTCTTCACGCTGGGGATCATCGACAAGCTGGACGGCGACGGCCGCGGCGGCGACCTCACCGGCGGCCGGACGATCGCCGGCACCGGCACGATCGAGCCGGACGGCACGGTGGGGGCGGTCGGTGGCGTCCCCCTGAAGACGCAGGCCGCCAAGCGGGACGGGGCGACGGTCTTTCTCGTGCCGCAGGGTGAGTGCTCGGATGCCGGGGCCAACCTGCCCAAGGGGCTGAAGCTGGTGCCGGTCACGAAGCTTGCCGATGCGGTGACGTCTCTCAAGGATCTGGCGTCGGGGCGGGAGGATCAGGTTCCCACCTGCTGAGTGGCGCCTGCGGCGGGCTTTTTCCCCTACCCGCCCCTTCCCGGAACTGGGGCTTCGCCCCAGACCCCGCAACACGCTTCGCGCGTTGTCCTCAAGCGCCGGACGGGCTGGATTTCACGGACCGTAGCCAGCGAAACCCGCAGGCCGCTCCCGCCGCAGGCGGCGATGGACCGTCAGCCCTTCCGGATGAAGCCCTGCTCCACCAGCCAGTCCTTCGCCACGTCGTGCGGGTCCTCGCCCTGTACGTCCACCCGCGCGTTCAGTTCCCGCGCCACGTCGTTCGTCAGCTTCGCCGTGATCGGGTCGAGCACCTCTCTGATCGCCGGATACTTCCGCATCGCCGAACTGTTGATCTCCGGCGCCGCGTTGTAGTTGGGGAAGAAGCCCTTGTCGTCCTGTGTGACGACGAGGTTCATGGCCTTGATCCGGCCGTCCGTCGTGAAGACCTCGCCGAACGTGCAGGAGTGGCTGCCGGAGACCTGGGTGTAGATGATCCCGCCGTCCATCTTCTGGATCCGGGAGGCGGGGATGCTCATGCCGTACGTCTTCGCCATGCCCGGCAGCCCGTCGTTGCGCGCCGCGAACTCGCTCTCCACGCACAGCGACACCGCCGCCGGGTCGCTCTTCGACAGCCGGGCCACGTCGGAGAGGGTGCGCGTGCCGTACCGCTTCTCGTTCGCCTGGTTCAGCGCCAGCGCGTACGTGTTGTTCAGGGCGGCCGGGGCGAGCCAGGTGATGCCGTTCCTCGCGTCCGCGTCCACGACGGCCTGCCATTGCGCGTGCGGGTCGGCGATCGGGGTGTCGTGGCCGAGATAGGTGATCCAGGCGGTGCCGGTGTATTCGTACATCCCGTCCGCACCACCGGACTTGACCGCCTCGCGGGCGCCGATCGAGCCCTGGATGTTGGTGCGGTCGAGCACCTTCGCGCCCGCCGCCTTGAAGGCCAGCCCCATGATCTGGCCGAGGACGATGTTCTCGCTGAAGTTCTTCGACGCCACGGTCAGGTCGGCGCCCTTGAGCGGCAGGCCCTGGCCGATCGAGCCGGGCCGGACGTCGTCGACCATCGGGGAGCCGCTGGTCAGCCCGCAGCCGCCGAGCGTGAGGGGCAGCAGGAGCGCGCAGCCGAGGGCCGCCGCCGCGAGGCCCGTACGCCGTCCCGTCGCGGTCACTCAGCCACCCCCTTCCAGGCCGCGCGGCCGCAGCAGGATCTCGGCCAGTGACGCCAGCCAGTCCACGAGCAGCGCCAGCGCCACGGTCAGCACGGACCCCAGGACCAGCACCGGCATCCGCTGGTTGGTGATCCCGGACGCGATCAGGTCGCCGAGCCCGCCGCCCCCGCCGAAGTAGGCGAGCGTCGCCGTGCCCACGTTGAGCACGAGCGCGGTGCGCACGCCCGCGAGGATCAGCGGTACGGCCAGCGGGAGTTCGACCCTGCCCAGCACCCCGAGGGCGGACATCCCGATCCCGCGCGCGGCCTCCACCAGGGTCGGGTCGATGGCCCGCAGGCCCGCCATGGTGTTGGAGAGGACGGGCAGTACGGCGTAGATGACGATGCCGACGAGCGCGGCGCGCATCCCGATGCCCATCCAGATCACCAGCAGCGCCAGCAGGCCGATCGCGGGCGTGGCCTGGCCGATGTTGGCGACGGCCATCACGAAGGGCGCGGCGCGGCGCACCCGGCGGCGGGTCAGCAGGATGCCGAGCGGGATGGCGATGATCAGGACGAAGAACGTCGAGACGACGGTGAGGACGACGTGCTGGCGCAGCCGCAGCCAGACGTTGCCGCCCGCGATCGAGTTCTGGGCGATGGAGTCGAGGGTCGCGCCCCGGAACCAGAGCCAGGTGGCGAACAGGACGGCGAAGATGATCACCGGAAGGACGGTCAGCTTCGGCCAGGTGAGACGGCGCGCGGGGGAGGGGGGCTCCTCCGGGCCCGTGCCGTGGTGGAGCCCGGGGTCGTCGAGCCCGCCGAGATCGTGCTCCCCCCGGTCACGGAAGGCGACCCCGCCGGCCTCATGCTCCCCGTCGGGCCGCCGGCCCCTGCCCCACGTCATGGGCACCGCCTGTGCTCGGGCGAAAGCCACGGTCCGCACAACCGAGCCCGTGGGGGCACCTCCAGCGGTAGCTGGGGGAGATTGAGGACGCTCCCGCAGGCGGCAGACAACGCCGCACCGTCGCCCCTCACGCCGGCTCCCCGGGCTCGCCCGGCGCCCCGCCCTCCTGCTCCTGGCGGGTCTGCTGCGCGCGCTGTTCCTCCAGCCGGTGCTGGTGGTCCACGGCGTCCAGGCGGTCCTCCTCCAGGAGTTCGTGCACCGAGTTCATGAGGGTCTCCATGTCCACCACCCCCTCGTACTCCCCGCGCCGCCCGGTCACCGCCACCCGCCCGGCGTTGTCGATGAGGACGGCCTCCAGCGCGTCGCGCAGCGTCGCGTCGCGGGTGACCGTGTCGTGCACCAGGGTCCCGGCCCGTGCCAGCGAGCCCTTGGCGCGCATCAGGTCGCCGCGGCGCAGCCACTTGTAGGGGCGCCGGTGCCGGTCGAGGAGCAGCACCTCGTTGGTCGTGCCGGTGCGCAGCCTGTCGAAGATGGACTGCAGCGGGTCGTCGATCGTCGCGGTGGGGAAGGCGACCACGCCCACGTCCCGCACCCGCGTGAGGTTGAGCCGTTTGAGCGCCGCACCCGCGCCGACGAAGCCGGAGACGAAGTCGTCGGCGGGGTTGGTGAGGATGGCCTCGGGGGTGTCGAACTGGGCGATGTGGGAGCGCTCGCGGAGCACCGCGATCCGGTCGCCGAGCTTGATGGCCTCGTCGAAGTCGTGGGTGACGAAGACGATCGTCTTGTGCAGTTCGTGCTGGAGCCGGATCAGCTCGTCCTGGAGGTGGTCGCGGGTGATCGGGTCGACGGCGCCGAAGGGTTCGTCCATCAGGAGGACGGGCGGGTCGGCGGCCAGCGCGCGGGCGACCCCGACGCGCTGCTGCTGCCCGCCGGAGAGCTGGCGCGGATAGCGGCCGCGGAACTCGCCGGGGTCCAGCCCGACCAGGTCGAGCATCTCCTCCACCCGGGCGCTGATCCGCGCCTTCGGCCAGCCGGTCATCCGCGGGACGAGCGCGATGTTCTGGGCGACGGTCATGTGGGGGAACAGGCCGGACGACTGGATGGCGTAGCCGATCTTGCGGCGCAGCTTGACCGGGTCCATGTCGGTGACGTCCTCGTCGTCGATCCGGATCCGGCCGGACGTCGGCTCGATCAGCCGGTTGATCATCTTCATGGTGGTGGTCTTGCCACAGCCGGAGGGGCCCACGAAGACCACCAGTTCACCGGCCTTGATCTCCATGTTGACGCAGTCGACGGCGGGTGCCGAGGTGCCGGGGTAGCGCTTGGTGAGGTTCTCCAGCTGGATGGTGGCGCCCGAGGGCGCGCCGGCCGCGGCGGGGGCCGGTGGTCCGGGCTCAGGCACGGATCCCCCTCGGGATGGTCAGGCGGCCGATCAGCACGTACGCGGCGTCGAAGAGCAGGGCGAGGACGACGATGCCGAGCGTCCCGGCCAGCACCTGGTTGAGCGCGTTGGCGCTGCCCAGGGAGGAGATGCCGCGGAAGATCTCGTTGCCGAGGCCGGGCCCGGAGGCGTACGCGGCGATGGCGGCGATCCCCATCAGCATCTGGGTGGAGACCCGGATGCCGGTGAGGATCGGCGGCCAGGCGAGCGGCAGCTCGACGCGGAACAGCCGGGCGAGCCGTGACATGCCGATGCCCTTCGCCGCGTCGACCAGCGAGGGATCCACCCCGCGCAGCCCCACGACGGCGTTGCGGACGATCGGCAGCAGGCCGTAGAGCACCAGGGCGGTGACCGTGGGCGCCACACCGAGACCGGTGACCGGGATCAGCAGGCCGATCAGGGCCAGGGAGGGGATGGTCAGCAGGGTCGCGGTCGCGGTGACCGCGAGGGTGCCGGCCCATTCGCTGCGGTAGGTGAGCACGCCGATCGTCACCCCGATCACCGTGGCCACCACCATGCACTGGAAGACGGCGCTCGCGTGCTGATACGTGTCGGCCAGCAACTGCGCGTGCCGGTTGCCGACGTATTTCCAGAAGCTCACCCGCTCACTCCTCGCCATCGCCGTGCGCCGTCGC
This sequence comes from Streptomyces sp. NPDC051173, assembly GCF_040689515.1. Classification (NCBI taxonomy): domain Bacteria; kingdom Bacillati; phylum Actinomycetota; class Actinomycetes; order Kitasatosporales; family Streptomycetaceae; genus Streptomyces; species Streptomyces sp. NPDC051173. The sequence continues at coordinate 61,957 of NZ_JBFBBD010000021.1, read as the reverse complement.
CGGGAGAGTCGTCGCCGAAAAGCCGCGTCAGGGCCGGTACGGGTCCTCCGACGCCTGTTTCACCAGGGGGATGATCCGCAGGGGAACCGCGTTCTCCATCACGATCGCCGTGGAAGCCCGGACAATGCCATCAAAACCCACAACCCGGTCGATCACACGCTGGAGGTCGGCGTTCGAGCGTGCGACCAGGCGGCAGAGCATGTCGCCGTGGCCGGTCGTGGTGTGGAGTTCCAGCACCTCGGGAACCGTCGCCAGGTGGGTCCGCACGTCCGCGCCCTGCCCCTGCTTGATCTCCAGAGTCGCGAAGGCGGTGACGGGATACCCGAGCGCCGCCGGGTCCACGTCGGGCCCGAACCCCCGGATCACCCCCTGTGCCTGCAAGCGGTCGAGCCTCGCTTGCACCGTACCGCGGGCGACTCCCAGGCGGCGAGAGGCTTCCAGCACCCCGATGCGCGGTTCCTCGGCGAGCAGCTCGATGAGCCTGCCGTCCAAACGATCGATCGCCATGGTCGCCTCCCTGTGGTCATCGTGTACAGATCGCCCGGCGTTACCGCCCTTACGCTATGCAGTCTGCCCAGTGAATACGCGAACTATTGCGCACCTTGTGGATCGGCGGGAACCTGCGGCCATGACACAGACCACGGATCACACCCTTCACACCGCTCGGCAGGCCGACCCCTTCCCGGTCAAGGGCATGGACGCGGTGGTCTTCGCCGTCGGCAACGCCAAGCAGGCCGCGCACTACTACTCCACCGCCTTCGGCATGAAGCGCGTCGCCTACTCCGGACCGGAGAACGGCAGCCGCGAGACCGCGAGTTACGTGCTGGAGTCCGGCAGCGCCCGCTTCGTCCTCACCTCCGTCATCAAGGCCACCACCGACCGCGGCCGCTTCCTCGCCGAGCACGTCGCCGAGCACGGCGACGGCGTCGTGGACCTGGCCATCGAGGTGCCCGACGCGCGCGCCGCGTACGCCTACGCCGTCGAACACGGCGCCACGGGCGTCAAGGAGCCGTACGAGCTGACGGACGAGCACGGCACGGTCGTCCTCGCCACGATCGCCACCTACGGCAAGACCGTCCACACCCTGGTCGACCGCTCCGGCTACACCGGCCCCTACCTCCCCGGCTTCGAGACCGCCGAGCCGGTCGTGGAGCCCGGCGCACGCCGCTTCCAGGCCATCGACCACTGCGTCGGCAACGTCGAACTCGGCAAGATGGACGAGTGGGTGGCGTTCTACAACAACGTCATGGGCTTCACCAACATGAAGGAGTTCGTGGGCGACGACATCGCCACCGAATACTCCGCGCTCATGTCGAAGGTCGTCGCGGACGGCACCCGCAAGGTGAAGTTCCCGCTCAACGAGCCCGCGATCGCCAAGAAGAAGTCGCAGATCGACGAGTACCTGGAGTTCTACGGCGGCCCCGGCGTACAGCACATCGCGCTCGCCACGAACGACATCGTCGCGACCGTACGGGCCATGCGGGCGGGCGGAGTCCAGTTCCTGGACACGCCCGACTCCTACTACGACACCCTCGGCGACTGGGCGGGCGAGACCCGCGTCCCCGTCGAGACCCTGCGCGAGCTGAAGATCCTCGTCGACCGCGACGAGGACGGCTACCTGCTCCAGATCTTCACCAAGCCGGTGCAGGACCGCCCGACGGTCTTCTTCGAGATGATCGAGCGCCACGGCTCGATGGGCTTCGGCAAGGGCAACTTCAAGGCCCTCTTCGAGGCGATCGAGAGGGAGCAGGAGAAGAGGGGCAACCTCTGACCGGTTCGGGGTACCAGGTGTTCGTTGCCCCGTAGCGGGCCGCGCCTCCCGGGGCTCCGCCCCGGACCCCGGTCCTCAAACTCCCCCAGACTCCGTCCGGGGGGACCCCCAACGGGCTGGATCCTGCGGACCCTAACCGCGAATCCAGCCCGTCCGGCGTTTGAGGACAGCGCGCGCAGCGTGTTGCGGGGCCCGGGGCCTCCCCGGTTTCGGGAAGGGGCGGGGCTGGGGAACAAACCCGCTATGGACGAACTGATCGGCGCACTGCGCACATCGCTCCCCGCGGAAGAGGTCATCACCGACCCCGACATCACCCGCACCTACGCCAACGACATGGCGAGCTTCTGCGAAGCCGGCCGCCCGGCCGTCGTCGTACTGCCCCGCACCGTGGAACACGTCCAGCACGTCATGCGCACCGCGACAGCGCACCGCGTCCCCGTCGTCCCGCAAGGAGCCCGCACCGGGCTCTCCGGCGCGGCCAACGCCAGTGACGGCTGCATCGTGCTGTCGCTCGTGAAGATGGACAGCATCCTGGAGATCGACCAGGTCGAGCGGATCGCCGTCGTCGAACCCGGCGTCGTCAACGCCGTGCTCTCCCGCGCCGTCGCCGAACACGGCCTCTACTACCCGCCGGATCCCTCCAGTTGGGAACAGTGCACCATCGGCGGCAACATCGGCACCGCCTCCGGCGGCCTCTGCTGCGTCAAGTACGGGGTGACCGCCGAGTACGTCCTCGGCCTCGACGTCGTCCTCGCCGACGGGCGCCTGCTGACCACCGGACGCCGCACGGCCAAGGGTGTCGCGGGCTACGACCTCACCCGTCTCTTCGTCGGCTCGGAGGGCAGCCTCGGCGTGGTCGTCCGGGCGGTCCTCGCGCTCAAGCCCGCGCCGCCCCAGCAGCTCGTGCTCGCCGCCGAGTTCCCCTCCACCGCGGCCGCCTGCGACGCCGTCCGCGAGATCATGGCGCGCGGGCACGCGCCCTCCCTCCTGGAGCTGATGGACCGCACCTCGCTCCGCGCCGTCAACGCGCTGGCTCACATGGGGCTGCCCGAGAGCACGGAGGCCCTGCTCCTCGCCGCCTTCGACACCCCCGACCCCGCGCCCGACCTGGCCGCCGTCGCCGGGCTGTGCACCGCCGCCGGGGCGACGGAGGTCGTGCCCGCCGACACCCCGGCCGAGTCCGAACTGCTGCTCCAGGCACGGCGGCTCACCCTGCCCGCCCTGGAGGCGCTGAAGGCCGCCACGATGATCGACGACGTGTGCGTACCCCGCTCGCGGCTCGCCGCGATGCTCGATGGCACGGCGGCCATCGCCGAGAAATACGGCCTCACCATCGCCGTCTGCGCCCACGCCGGCGACGGCAACACCCACCCCGTCGTCTGCTTCGACCCCGCCGACGAGGACGAGACGCGGCGCGCGCGGGAGTCCTTCGACGAGATCATGGCGCTCGGCCTCTCGCTCGGCGGCACGATCACCGGGGAGCACGGGGTGGGCGTCCTCAAGCGGGAGTGGCTGGCGCGGGAGCTCGGCCCGGTGGCGATGGAGGTGCAGCGCGGCATCAAGGCGGTCCTCGACCCGCTGGGGCTGCTGAATCCGGGCAAGGTCCTCTGACGTTCGCCCCGGAGGGCGCCCACTTCATTCCTAGGGCAGACGTCCGTTTCCGGGGGCTTCGCCCCCGGAGCCTCCGCCCTCACGCTCCCAGGATCTCCCGCAGGGCCTCGTCCAGCGGGACGTCCTCGGAGCCCGGGGCCACCGCGCGGAGCGTCCGCTCCAGCCAGCCCGTGACCGGCCGCGCGGGCGCCTCCAGCAGCGCGTCGCCGTCCGGTGACGACAGCGCCATGCACACGACGCTCCGCCCCTCGGCCACGGTCGGCCACACCCGTACGTCCCCGTGCCCCGCCGGGCGGAAGAGACCCTCCATCAGCAGCTCGCGCGCGAAGGTCCAGCTCACCGGGGAGGACGAGGTGACGTGGAAGGTGATGTTGACGGCGTACGGATCGGCCGTGCGGTAACTCAGCCGACAGGGCACCGGAACGGTGCGGTCCGGCGACAGCACCAGGTCGATGTTCAGCTCTCGTTCCACCACGGTGTGCATGAAGTGCGCCCTCTCTGCTCTGCGTTCCCTCGGTGCGTGGCCCTTCGCGAACGGGCCCGCACCGGATAGAGCGCGTCGACCCCCACACCATTACGCGACTTCGCCTCGTCGATTCCAGGACTCTTCGCGCCCACCGGTCGCACGTGTGAGTGGTCCCGCCCGCGGGACGGCCGCAGAGGAGAGAGCCGTCTGGTAGACCTGTCTGGAGCGTCCCGGGTTGCCTTTTGTGCATAGAGGTCACGAGGTACCGGAGCAGCGCACAGGACGTGACGCGCGTGCGGCAGACTGAGGGTTCGCCAGCCGCCCGCCCACGACACGACACCCAGTACGGCCGAGCAGATACGGGACATCGGACACCATGAGCGCTCCTACCTCAGGATCCGCCGACAGCAGCCCTGTGGAAGGCTTCTACCCGGACCCGTCCATTCCTGGCTACATCCGGTACTGGAGCGGCGTCGCCTGGGTGCCCGGCACGAGCCGGCCCGCGCCCGCCGAGGGCGAGCCGCTGCCGGCGCCGCCCGCCGGCTTCGCCACCGCGGCCGCCCCCGCGCTCGCCGCGCCGGTGCCGCCCACCCCGCGGCGCACGGAGGCCCCGCCCGCGGGCGGGCCGCTGCCGGAGGAGACCGGGCCGATGTTCCTCGACGAGGAGCCCGCCCTGCGGGAGGCCCGTGCGGAAGCGGCGGATCCGCGCACCGGCGACGGCGGCCGTGGCGGCCGCGCCCCCTGGGACGCCGCCGGCGGCCCGGTGATCCCCGGCGCCCGGGACCCCCGCCTCCCCGCGGGCCGGGAGACCCGTGAGCCGGAGCCGCCCGCGCGGAGCGAGGCCCCGCCCGCCACGGGAGCGGGCGCCCGGCCCGGCGGGACGATCCAGCTGCGCGCGTCCGCGAGCCCGCAGCCCGTCTCCTCACCCGCGCCGCGGCCCTGGCCCGGCCCGGGCGCCCAGGAGGCGCCGCCGCGCGCCCAGGAGGCCCTCAAGGACACGCGCCCCGCGCAGGAGACGCCCGTGCTGCCCGCCGTCCCCGAGCGGCAGGCGCTGCCCGCCCCGGCGGCCGAACGCCCCGCCGCCGGAGGCTGGGCGCAGCAGGTGCACCAGCTGGCGCAGCAGCGGCCCGCCGCCCGCCCGCGGTCCCAGGAGCGCGCGGAGCCGCGCGGCGGCGACGCTCCCGCGCCCTGGAAGCCGCCCAAGGACGACCCGTTCCTGCGGGCCGCGCAGGAGCAGCAGGGCAGGCCCGCCTCCCTCGGCCGCCGCCTCCTGGCGCGCCTCGTCGACTCGGCCGTGCTGGGCGCCGTCGTGGGTGCCGTGGCCGTGCCGCTGTGGAACAAGTCCGCCGACCACATCGACGCCAAGGTGCGGCAGGCCAAGCAGTCCGGCCAGACCGTGACGGTCTGGCTGCTCGACGGCACCACCGGCCCGTATCTGGGCATCGTGCTGGGCGTCCTGCTGCTGGCCGGGCTGGTCTACGAGGCGTTGCCGACCGCCAAGTGGGGCCGCACGGCGGGCAAGAAGCTGTGCGGGGTGCGCGTGCTCGGCATCGAGTCGCACGACACGCCCTCCTTCGGGCAGGCCCTGCGGCGCTGGCTGGTCTACGGCGTGCTCGGTGTCCTGGCGGTCGGTGTGCTCAATGTCCTGTGGTGCCTCTTCGACCGGCCCTGGCGGCAGTGCTGGCACGACAAGGCGGCCCGTACGTTCGTGGCGTCCGACAGCCGCTGAGCGCCTGCGCGCCGCGCACTCGAACGGCATACGGCCGGATGCGGTCGCCGGAAGGCTGGGTTCTACTCGGGGCATGAGCACCCCCCAAGAGCCGCCAGAGGACGACCCGTTCCTGAAGAAGCCCCAGGAGCCCGCCTCACCGCCCCCCGGCGGCCCGGGCCCCGGCCAGGGGGCCGCCCCGGGCGGTGGCCCGTACGGCGGCGGCCCGGGAGCCGGTGCTCCGGGCGGCGGCCCGTACGGCAGTGCCTCGGGCGGGGTGCCGCCGTCGGGCGGTCCGTACGGCAGCAGCTCGGGCGGGGTGCCGCCCTCCGGCGGCCCGTACCCCGGTGGCCCCTACGGCGGTGACCCGTACGGCGGCGCCGGTGCTCCCGGTGGCGGGCCCGGCAATCCGTACGGCGATCAGTACGGCGCCACCGACCCGCTCGCGGGCATGCCGCCGCTCGCCAAGCGCTGGCGGCGGCTCGTCGCCCGGATCATCGACGGCCTGCTCGTGTCCATCCCGGTCACCGCGATCTTCTCGGCGGCCACCTGGGGCTGGGACTGGGACCTGTCGAACAACAACGGCAAGTCCACCAGCCTCGGCATCATCATCGCCGTCGTCTACTTCGTCTACGAGGGGCTGATGCTGACCAAGCGCGGTCAGACGGTCGGCAAGATGGCCATGCAGATCCGGGTGGCGATGCTGGAGAACGGCGCGGTCCCCGAAGGCACACCGGGCTGGACGCGCGCCGCCGTCTACTCCCTGCCCGAAGTCGTGCCCTGCTGCGGCTTCGTCTTCTGGCTGGTCAATGTGCTGTGGTGCACCTGGGATATGCCGTATCACCAATGCATTCACGACAAAACGGCCAAGACCGTGGTGGTCTCAACCGCGCACTGAGGTCTCCGTCATCCGGGCCTCGGCCGACAGCGACGCGCGCTGTCCCGGCACCCGCTCCGCCCCGGCCGCGCGGGCCCGGCGGACCCTGGCGCGCAGGGACGCCCGGGGGATCGGCACGGTCACGGCGACCAGCAGTCCGAGGGTGAGGGCGACAAGGGCAATGACCGCGATCCCGGGCCCTGTTCGCGTCTGCGACAGCAGCAGCATGGCGAGGGTCGAGATGACGACGGTGGCCGAACCATAGGCTATCTGTGCGGGGGTCGGACGCGGCATGGCGGGATCCGTCCTCGGGGCAACGTGTGGGGTCCGGAGCCGACTGGTGCGTACACCAAAACGGCTCTACGGACCTGTCTGCCCGAGCGGAACTGCTGGTAAGCGTGACCTAATCCACGGTCTTGGAGCACGGGGGGCGCACGCGGACACGCGGCTGTCCAACTGGTGAGACAGGCGCGCCGGTTGATGTCCGAAATCCGCAAGTTAAAGTTCCCATAACCTACTTGGATCACCAAGGCCCAGTCAAGATCTGTCTTTTATTGTCTCTGTCCGGTCAAATGCCTCCACGGTTGTTACTGGGGAGGACGGACACAAGTGAAGATCAGCCAACGGAGGGTCGTCAGATCCGCCGCCGTGGCCACGGTCGTCGCGCTGGGCGCGGCGACCCTTTCGGCACAGGTGGCGTACGCGACCGGAACGGCAGGGTCCGACCAGCCCGCCGCCGTCGAGCGCCATGACCCGGCGCAGGCCGAGCAGGGCGTCGAGCACGACCTCAAGGGCCCCTTCAGCAAGAAGAACGAAGCGCAGCGCAAGGCCGCCCTGGACAAGGTGCTGGCCGGGGACGCGAAGACCGAGCAGCGGGGCGGCTCGCAGGTCGTCCAGCTGGGCAAGGGCAAGTACGTCGAGCTGGCCCGGCAGAAGACCGACAAGATCTTCACGATCCTGGTGGACTTCGGCGACAAGGTCGACGACACCACGATGTACGACCCGGACGGGCCGGACGGCCCCAAGCCGCCCGTGAAGAAGTACGGCGGCACCCCGGGCCCGGCGCACAATCAGATAGCCGAGCCGGACCGTGCGAAGGACAACAGCACGGCCTGGCAGAAGGACTACGACCGCCAGCACTACCAGGACCTCTACTTCTCGCACGACAAGAAGAAGGAGTCCCTCGCCAAGTACTACGAGAAGCAGTCCTCGGGCCGCTACTCGGTCGACGGCCAGGTGACGGACTGGGTGCGGGTGCCCTGGAACGAGGCCCGTTACGGCTCCAACTACTGCGGTTCCACCAACTGCCCCAGCGCCTGGGACCTGGTGCGCGACGCCGTCAACAAGTGGGTCGAGGACCAGAAGGCCGCGGGCCGCAGCGACGCCGACATCAAGGCGACGCTCGCGCAGTACGACCAGTGGGACCGCAACGACTACAACCACAACGGCAACTTCAACGAGCCCGACGGCTACATCGACCACTTCCAGATCGTGCACGCCGGCGAGGACGAGTCCGCCGGCGGCGGCGCGCAGAAGACCGACGCCATCTGGGCCCACCGCTGGTACGCCTACGGCTCCGACGCGGGCAGGACCGGGCCGGCGGACAACAAGGCCGGCGGCACCCAGATCGGTGACACCGGCATCTGGGTCGGCGACTACACCATGCAGCCGGAGAACGGCGGCCTCGGCGTCTTCGCCCACGAGTACGGCCACGACCTGGGCCTCCCCGACGAGTACGACACCACGGGCAAGGGCGAATCGTCCGTCGACTACTGGTCGTTGATGTCGGCGGGCTCCTGGCTCGGCACGGGCAAGGACTCCATCGGTGACCTGCCCGGCGACATGAGCGCCTGGGACAAGCTCCAGCTCGGCTGGCTCAACTACGACAAGGCGAAGGCGGCGACGAGGTCGACGCACAAGCTGGGCGTGGCGGAGTACAACACCAAGGACAAGCAGGCACTCGTCGTCGACCTGCCCGACAAGGCGGTCAGGACCGACGTGGTCAAGCCCGCCGAGGGCGCCAAGCAGTGGTGGGGCGGCCAGGGCGACGACCTGAAGAACACCCTGACCCGGAGCGTCGACCTCACCGGCAAGTCCAAGGCCCGGCTGGACCTTTCGGGCTGGTGGGACATCGAGGCCAACTACGATTACCTCTACGCCGAGGTGTCCACCGACGGCGGCGCCGACTGGACGCCGCTCGACGGCACCGCCGACGGCAAGGCCATCACCCGGGACGGCGGCGACCGGCCCGCGCTGACCGGCACCTCCGGCGCGTACAAGAAGCTGGCGTACCCTCTGGACGCCTACGCGGGCAAGAAGATCGACCTGCGCTTCCGCTACCAGACCGACGGCGGCACCTCCGGCAAGGGCTTCACCGCCGACGCCATCAGCGTCACCGCCGACGGCACGGCCCTCTTCACGGACGGAGCCGAGGGCGACGACAACGGCTGGACCTCCCACGGCTTCTCGCGCATCGGCGAGTCCTTCACCAAGGACTACCCGCAGTACTACATCGCCGAGAACCGCCAGTACGTCTCCTACGACCAGACCCTCAGGACCGGCCCGTACAACTTCGGATGGAAGAGCACCCGGCCGGGCCGGGTCGAGCACTTCCCGTACCAGAAGGGCCTGTTGATCTGGAAGTGGGACACCTCGCAGCCCGACAACAACGTCGGCCTGCACCCGGGCACCGGCCGCATCCTGCCGGTCGACGCCCACCCCAAGGCGGAGAAGTGGGCCGACGGCTCGCTGATGCGCAACCGCTTCCAGGCGTACGACTCGACGTTCAGCTGGTTCCCGACGCAGGGCTACACCGTGCACAACGACGGCGTCGCCACCCGCGTCAAGGGCAAGCTCGGCACGCCGGTCTTCGACGACCACAAGGGCTCGTACTACGACGAGAGCAACCCGACGGGCGGCGTTCAGGTTACTGACACCAACACCAGGATCCGCATCCTCACCGAGGCGCTGAACGGCTCCACGATGACGATCCAGGTGGGCCCGTCCACCCGGTGAACCGCCAGTAATCGGCGTTTTCGCAGGTCAGACGCGCATCGGCCGTCGCCCTCTAGCGGGCGGCGGCCGATCGCGTTTAGATGACTGTCGTGACGCTCTTATTGACACAGGTGGGGGAGAGGTGGCGCGGATGGCAGGTGGCGGGTTCATGAAGCTGCCGGGCGGCAGCGTGGTCGTCGCCCTGTCGCTGCCGACGCCTCCGGGCGGCGGCGCACCGCCCGGAGGACGTGTCCGGGTCCTGGTCCACGCGGCGAACCGCGCGCGGGCGCTGACCCGCCTGCGCAACCTCGGCCTCCGGGCCGTCTACCTCAGGGGCAACAGCGAGCCCCCCACGCCGGACGAGATAACCGCGGTCCTGCACCACCCGGACGGCCTGGTCTGGCGAGCGGACCCGGGCGACGACACGGAGTCCTGGCACCCGATAGCAACCCTCTTCCCCCGCCGCCGCTCGGCGGCCTGAGCCGGCCTCGGCGTGTGTGCGGACCGTTGTGCCGGCCCGGCGGGATTACGGCCACATCAGCCACATCCAGCCCGTGGGGGCACCTCCCAGCGGTAGCTGGGGGAGATTGAGGACGTGCCCGCAGGGCACTCCCGCCGCAGGCGGCAACGGCGCCGCACCCGACCGACGGCCCGCACCCACACTCACCCGCCAGAAACCACCGGCTTCCCGCTCAGTTCCACGCCCGCCGCGCGGAGCTCGTCCAGGGCCTTCTCCGTCGTGTGGGGGGAGACGCCCGCGGTCAGGTCCAGCAGGACGTGCGTCGCGAAGCCCTCCGCGCGGGCGTCCAGGGCGGTGGCGCGGACGCAGTGGTCCGTGGCGATGCCGACGACGTCGACCTCCGTCACGCCCCGCTCGCGCAGCCAGTCGCCGAGCGTCGTGCCGTTCTCGTCGGTGCCCTCGAAGCCGCTGTACGCCGCCGCGTAGGCGCCCTTGTCGAAGACGGCCTCTATGGCGCCGGAGGCGATGACGGGCGCGACGTTCGGGTGGAAGCCGCTGCCCTCCGTGCCGGCCACGCAGTGCACCGGCCAGGAGTGCTCGAAGTCCGGATGCTCGGAGAAGTGATCGCCGGGATCTATGTGGTGGTCACGCGTCGCGACGATGTGACGGTAGCCCGGGGCGGCCTCACCGACGAGATCGGTGATGGCGGCGGCCACGTCGGCCCCGCCGGCCACCGCGAGGCTGCCGCCCTCGCAGAAGTCGTTCTGCACGTCGACGATGATCAGTGCACGTTGCATGGTGCGGATCCTTTGTGAAGGGCCCTCGGCCGACAGTGCGGATCAAGTCGCTGTGACCGAGGGTAGTGACTCCCGTGGCGTATTGGGAGGGGGTCTCGGCGCACCCGGGCCGCGCGCCGGTTCCGGTGCGCCCAGGTCAGCCCGCGGACCCCGCCCGTCAGACGTACTCCGTGGGCAGCACCGGCTCGCCGCGGGAGAGCTGGGTGGCCGACATGGGCAGCCCCTCCCGGGCCGCCTTGTGCCGGTCGCGGACGGCGTCCAGGGGCTCCCGGGCGACGGTCTCGCCGCCGCGTACGAGCTCCACGAGCAGCTGCCGGTCCGCGAGCTCCGGCGGCACCTCGCCGGTGCCCACGACCTCGGCCTCGGCCACGCCGTTCCCGTCGAGGCGGCGGGCGGCCCACTTGCGGCCGCCGACGGAGCTCTTGCCGCCCATCGACTTCTTGGCCACGGGCCGCAGCTCGGCGTCCGGGTCGCCGGAGTCCGCGCGGGCCACCAGTTTGTAGACCATCGAGCAGGTGGGGTGTCCGCTGCCGGTCACCAGCTGGGTGCCCACGCCGTAGGCGTCCACGGGGGCGGCGGCCAGGGAGGCGATGGCGTACTCGTCCAGGTCGCTGGTCACGACGATCTTCGTGTCGAAGGCGCCCAGGGCGTCGAGCTGCTGCCGCACCCGGTGGGCGAGCAGCAGCAGGTCGCCGGAGTCGATCCGTACGGCGCCCAGCTCGGGGCCCGCGATCTCCACGGCCATCCGGACGGCCTCGGTGACGTCGAAGGTGTCCACCAGGAGGGTGGTGCCCCCGCCGAGGGAGTCGACCTGTGCGGTGAAGGCGTCCCGCTCGCTGTCGTGCAGCAGCGTGAAGGCGTGCGCACTGGTGCCGACCGTCGGAATGTTGTATCGGAAGCCTGCCGCCAGGTCGGAGGTGCTGGCGAAGCCGCCGACGTAGGCGGCGCGGGAGGCGGCGACGGCCGCGAGCTCGTGCGTGCGCCGGGCGCCCATCTCGATCAGCGGCCGCCCGCCCGCGGCGGCCGACATCCGGGAGGCCGCGGCGGCGACCGCGGAGTCGTGGTTGAGGATCGAGAGGATGACGGTCTCCAGCAGCACCGCCTCGGCGAAGCTGCCCTCGACCCGCATGATCGGCGAGCCCGGGAAGTAGACCTCGCCCTCGGGGTAGCCCCAGATGTCACCGCGGAAGCGGAAGCCGGCCAGCCAGGCGAGCGTGGGCTCGTCGACGATGTGCTGGTCGGCCAGGAACTTCAGGACGTCCGGGTCGAAGCGGAAGTTCTCCACGGCGTCCAGGACGCGGCCGGTGCCCGCCACGACGCCGTAGCGGCGGCCCTCGGGGAGCCTGCGGGTGAAGACCTCGAACACCGAGCGCCGGTCCGCGGTGCCGGACCGCAGGGCGGCCTGGAGCATCGTGAGTTCGTAACGGTCGGTGAAGAGGGACGTCGACGGCACAGCCACCGGCAGTCCCAGGTCCGCAGCGTTCACTTCGCCCTACCTCGCATTTCCGTCCTGTCCTTCGCGACGATGCTACCGCGAATACTCGTCAGACTGACGATTTCTTGGGGGGCTGTTTGCCGGGACCCGTTTGTGCGTCGGCCCGGCGCGAGTGGCAGCATGGGAGGCGTGAGCGTTGCCCCTGTTGAGATCGAACGGCCCGAGTCGGGCGAGGCGCCCTACGCGGTGGCGGAGCCCGACGTTCCCTGGGTCACGTTGGTTCACAACGACCCTGTCAACCTTATGAGTTATGTGACGTATGTCTTCCAGGCCTACTTCGGATACCCCAAGGACAAGGCCCACAAGCTGATGCTCGACGTCCACCAGAAGGGCCGCGCCACCGTTTCCAGCGGGAGCCGCGAGGAGATGGAGCGTGACGTGCAGGCGATGCACGGGTACGGCCTGTGGGCGACCCTTTCGCAGGACCGCTGATGGCCGGGCACTTCGAGCCGCTCGCCGGCGGCGGGGCCGCCGTCGCGCTCGACGAGGTCGAGATCTCCATCCTGCGCAGCCTCGCCGTGCAGCTGCTGGAGCTGATCGGGCCGGGTGACGGGCACGGCCCGGACGACGCGGACCCGCTCGCCCGCCTCTTCGCGGAGGGCCCCAGCGAGCCGCCCGCCGACCCCGCCCTCGCCCGGCTCTTCCCCGATGCGTACGGTGAGCCCGGGTCCGCGCAGGATCCGCGGGAGCGCGCGCACGCGGCCGAATTCCGTCGCTATACGGAGAACGACCTGCGTGCCCGCAAGCGTGAGGACGCCCTCGGCGTCGTCCGCTCGCTGGACTCGCTGACCGCCGGCGGTGACCGTGGCGCGGTGCTGCGGCTGGCGCCGGAGGACTGCCGCCAGTGGCTGGGCGCGCTCAACGACCTCCGGCTGGCCATCGGCACCCGGCTGGAGATCGGGGACGAGGACGACAGCGACGAGCTCTTCCGGCTGCCGGACGAGGACCCCCGCAAGCCGATGGTGATGGCGTACCTCTGGCTGGGGGGTCTCCAGGAGACCCTCGTCGAGGCGCTGATGCCCTGACCGGGGACCGTACGGACCCCACGATTCCGTCCGGAATGCGAACACCCTTCATTGGGTGTTCGCTCAGCGGACGCTCAATTCCGGATAACGATCGAGTTACCGTAGTGGCCGCCAATGAGCGGCCTTTTTACATTTGTCCTACTTTAAAAGTGGCCCAGGCCACACGCGGGTAGACGATCTCATTGCGCCACGTGATAAATCTTCACGACCTGCCTCCGTGACGCCACCCATGTCGCGGCGGGAGCGCTTCGCCGGCCGACCGTCGGCATGCAGGACTCCATCCGGGGGGATCTGGACCCGGTCCGAATTGTCGGACCGGTATGGAGAAAGGCGCACCACCATGACCTCTGAGCAGGTCGCGGACCGCTCCGCCAACGCGGAGGCCGCACGGCAGGACGGAAGCGGACAGGACGCTTCCGAGGGTTACCAGCGGGGTCTGGGCAACCGGCAGATTCAGATGATCGCCATCGGCGGTGCCATCGGCACCGGCCTCTTCCTCGGCGCGGGCACCGCCATCCACAAGGCCGGACCCAGCCTGATCCTGGCCTACGCGATAGCCGGCCTCGTCATCTTCTTCATCATGCGCGCGCTCGGCGAGCTGCTCATGTACCGCCCGGTCTCGGGCTCCTTCTCCGACTACGCACGTGAATTCCTCGGCCCCTTCTGGGGATACGTGACCGGCTGGACGTACTGGCTCTTCTGGGTCGTCACCGGCATCACCGAGGTCACCGCCGCCGCCACCTATGTGAACTTCTGGTCCAAGGGCAGCATCCCGCAGTGGGCCTCGGCGCTCGGCTTCACGGTCGTCCTCTACTTCGCCAACCTGATCTCCGTGAAGCTCTTCGGTGAGCTGGAGTTCTGGTTCTCCATGGTCAAGGTCACCGCCATCATCGGCATGATCCTGATCGGCATCGGCGTGATCACCCTCGGCTTCTCCGACGCCGGTGACACCGCCACCTTCAGCAACCTCTGGTCGCACCACGGCTTCTTCCCCAACGGCATCAAGAGCACCCTGATGACGTTGCAGATCGTGATGTTCGCCTTCCTCGCCGTCGAGCTCGTCGGCGTCACCGCGGGCGAGGCCAAGGACCCCAAGAAGACGCTCCCCAAGGCGATCAACACCGTCCCGTGGCGGATCGCGGTCTTCTACATCGGCGCGCTCGTCATCATCCTGGCCGTCGTGCCGTGGACCGAGTTCATGCCCGGCGTCAGCCCCTTCGTGGCCGCCTTCGAGAAGATCGGCCTCCCCGCGGGCGCCGGCATCGTCAACTTCGTCGTCCTCACCGCCGCCCTTTCCTCCTGCAACTCCGGGATGTACTCCACCGGCCGCATGCTGCGCGACCTCGCGCTCAACGGCCAGGGCCCGAAGTTCTTCTCCCAGCTGACCAGGAACGGCCTGCCGCTGCGCGGCACGACCGCCTCCGCCGCCCTGATGCTGGTCGGCGTCTGGATCAACTACCAGTGGCCGGGCCAGGCGTTCACCTACGTCGTCTCCTTCGCCACCATCTCCGGCATGTGGGCCTGGATCATGATCCTCGTGGCCCAGCTCCGCTACCGCCGCATGGCCGACCGCGGCGAACTCCCGCAGTCCGAGTTCAAGGCCCCGGGCGCGCCCTGGACCAGTGCCTTCGCGCTCGCCTTCATCTTCATGGTGATCGTGCTGATGGGCATCGACAAGGACTCCCGCGTCTCGCTCTACTGCGCTCCCGTCTGGGCCGCGCTCATGGTCGTCTCCTACTACGCGCTCAAGCGCCGCAACCCGGAGGCGTTCGCCCGCAAGTCCCCCGAGCACTACGCGCGGCTGGCCGCGGCCACCCGCGCGGAGGCGGAACACGCGGCCTGACACCACCGCTGGTCACCACCAGGGCCCGCCCGTACCTTCCCAAGGTCCGGGCGGGCCCCCGTGTTTATCCTTGCCCCCATGCTGACCATCACCCAGGACCTCCACGACCGGATCGTCGCCCACGCCCGCGCCGACCACCCCGACGAGGCGTGCGGCGTGGTCGCCGGTCCCGCCGGCAGCGACCGGCCCGAGCGGTTCGTCCCCATGCTCAACGCGGCCCGCTCGCCCACCTTCTACGAGTTCGACTCCACCGACCTCCTCAAGCTCTACCGCGAGATGGACGACCACGACGAGGAACCCGTCGTCATCTACCACTCGCACACCGCCACCGAGGCCCACCCGTCCCGCACGGACATCAGCTACGCCAACGAGCCCGGCGCTCACTACGTCCTCGTCTCCACCGCCGACACCGACGACGCGGGCCCCTTCCAGTTCCGCTCCTTCCGGATCACCGACGGCCGGGTGACCGAGGAGGAAGTCCGCGTCGTGACTGCCTACTGAGACCGAAGGGTCCGCATGCCGGGACGAACTTCCGGGGCGCGCACAGGGAATCGATACGATGCGCCCATGGTTGCCGACAACGTGAGCGACAGGACGCCGAGCAGCACGCTGCTCACGGCGCGGCTCCACGTCGACCTGTGCCGGCTCGCCGGTGCGCTGTGTCCGCGCGGCACCGCCGCGTGACCCCCGCGGCGCGCACGCCTTCCCGTCGCCGCCGCCCCTCCCCGCACTCCGACAGGAGCACACCCATGGCCATCGAGGTCCGCATCCCGACCATCCTCCGCACCTACACCGACGGGCAGAAGGCCGTCCAGGGCGCCGGGGCCACGATCGACGAGCTCTTCAAGGACCTCGACGTCCGGCACCCCGGCATCCGCGAGCGCCTCGTCGACGAGGCCACCGGCGGCGAACTGCGCCGCTTCGTCAACGTCTACCTCAACGACGAGGACGTCCGCTTCCTCGCGGGCATCGCCACCGAACTCGGCGACGGCGACAGCGTCACCATCCTCCCGGCCGTGGCCGGCGGCATGGTCTGATCGGCGGGATCCCCGTGCGCTACGACAGCCCGCTGGCAGCGGTCGGCAACACCCCGCTCGTCCGCCTGCCGAGGCTCTCCCCGTCCGGCACCGTCCGGGTGTGGGCCAAGCTGGAGGACCGCAACCCCACCGGCTCGGTCAAGGACCGCCCGGCCCTGCACATGATCGAGCAGGCCGAGCGGGCCGGCCGGCTCACGCCCGGCTGCACCATCCTGGAGCCCACCTCAGGCAACACCGGCATCTCGCTGGCCATGGCGGCCCGCCTCAAGGGCTACCGCATCGTCTGCGTCATGCCGGAGAACACCAGCGAGGAGCGCCGCCAGCTGCTCGCCATGTGGGGCGCGGAGATCATCCCCTCGCCCGCCGCGGGCGGCTCCAACACCGCCGTGCGCAAGGCCAAGGAGCTCGCCGCGGAGCACCCCGACTGGGTGATGCTCTATCAGTACGGCAACCCCGACAACGCGGGCGCGCACTACGCCACCACCGGCCCCGAGATCCTCGCGGACCTCCCCGAGATCACCCACTTCGTCGCCGGCCTCGGCACCACCGGCACCCTCATGGGCGCCGGCCGCTATCTGCGCGAGCACGTGCCCGGCGTACGGATCGTGGCCGCCGAGCCCCGCTACGACGACCTCGTCTACGGGCTGCGCAACCTCGACGAGGGCTTCGTGCCCGAGCTCTACGACGAGTCCGTGCTCACCACGCGCTACTCCGTCGGCTCCGAGGACGCCGTCCGCCGCACCCGGCAACTCCTCACCGAGGAGGGCATCTTCGCCGGGATCTCCACCGGCGCCGCCCTGCACGCGGCGCTCGGGGTGGCCCGCAAGGCCGAACGGGCCGGGGAGCGCGCCGACATCGTCTTCGTCGTCGCCGACGGTGGCTGGAAGTACCTCTCCACCGGCGTCTACACCGCGGCCACCGACGAGGAGGCTGTCGCCGTCCTGCACGGCCAGCTCTGGGCCTGACGCCTCCCGCCTCCGCCGGCCCCGGCCGGCCGGGGCGGGAACAGGCTGGCCGGGAGTAGTCTCGACACCGCCGCCCCGCGGCATACGCGTCCGTACCGGTGACTTCAACCACAACCGAACCTCGCGGAGGAGCGACCGCCGACTTCGCGCCTTACGCTCGACGGACCGCATGGCCCCCCGTAACCAGCCCACGGAGGTTCAGGCCCGCATGAAGCTCACCGTCGTCGGATGCTCGGGGTCGTTCCCGTCCACGGAATCACCCTGTTCGAGCTACCTCGTAGAGGCCGACGGCTTCCGGCTGCTCCTCGACATGGGCAATGGTGCCCTCGGCGAATTGCAGCGCCACATCGGTCTCTACGACCTCGACGCCATCCTGCTGTCGCACCTGCACCCCGATCACTGCATCGACATGTGCGGCTATTTCGTCGCCCGCTACTACCGGCACGAGGGCGGCCGGGCGGAGGCCATCCCCGTCCACGGCCCGGAGGGCACCGAGCAGCGGCTCACCACCGCCTACGGCGACGTGGGCGAGAGCTGCATGGCGGAGGTCTTCGACTTCCGCACCCTGAAACCGGGCACCTTCACCCTCGGCCCGCTGACCGTGCGCACGGACCGCGTCCGCCACCCCGTCGAGGCGTTCGCCTTCCGCGTCGAGCACGACGGCAGCGCGCTCGTCTACTCCGGCGACACCGGCCCCTGCCAGGCCCTCCACGAGCTGTCCGTGGGCGCCGACCTCCTGCTGTGCGAGGCGTCGTTCACCCACGGCAAGGAGGACATCCCCGACCTCCACCTCAACGGCCTGGAGGCCGGCGAGCACGCCGCCCGCGCGGGTGTCGGCCGGCTGGTGCTCACGCACATCCCGCCGTGGACGGACCCGCTGACCAACCTCCGCGACGCCCGGGCCGCCTATGCCGGGCCGGTCGAGCTGGCCCGGTCCGGTGCGGTCTACGAGATTTAGCCGAGGTAATGGCATTTAAAAGGCGATAACGAGAAGGGCCCCCGGAATCCATGGGATTCCGGGGGCCCTTCTCGTTGTTTCTCGTTTTCCGGGAATTCCCGGGGAGTGTCAGGCCTTGAGCTCGGCCGACTCCTCCTCGGATTCACGGCCCGGCGTCTTCAGGTCGAACTTGATGATGGCGAAGCGGAAGACCACGTAGTAGACCGCCGCGAAGCACAGGCCGACCAGCGCCAGCAGCCACGGCTTCGAGGCGATGCCGAGGTTCAGCAGGAAGTCGATCGCGCCGGCGGAGAAGCCGAAGCCGTCCTTCATGCCGAGCGCCCAGGTCAGCGCCATGGAGACACCGGTCAGCACCGCGTGGATCGCGTACAGCACCGGGGCGATGAACATGAACGTGAACTCGATCGGCTCGGTCACACCGGTGACGAAGGCGGTGAGCGCGAGCGAGAACATCATGCCGCCGACGACCTTGCGGTTCTCGGGGCGGGCGCAGTGCACGATCGCCAGGCACGCGGCCGGCAGCGCGAACATCATGATCGGGAAGAAGCCGGTCATGAACTGGCCGGCGTTCGGGTCGCCCGCGAGGAAGCGCGCGATGTCGCCGTTGACGGCGCCCTTGGGGCCGTCGTAGGAACCGGCCTGGAACCACGGGAAGGAGTTCAGCAGGTGGTGCATGCCGATCGGGATCAGCGCGCGGTTGGCGACACCGAAGATGCCCGCGCCGACGGCGCCGGAGCCGACCAGCCACTCACCGAAGTTGTGCAGGCCGGAGCCCAGCACCGGCCAGATGTAGCCGAAGGCCACGCCTATGAGGAGACCCGCGAAGGACGACAGGATCGGCACCAGGCGGCGGCCGCCGAAGAAGCCCGCCCAGTCCGGCAGCTTGGTGCGGTAGAAGCGCTGATAGAGCAGCGCGACCACGAGGCCCATCACGATGCCGCCGAGGACCTTGGCGTCGACCGCCTGTTCCACCATGGCGACCTTGTGGTCGACCACGGCCTCCTTCTTCGGCAGGCTGCCGTCGGTGAAGGTGCCCAGCACCTTCTGGAAGACCAGGTAACCGGCCACGGCGGCCAGCGCGGTGGAGCCGTCCGACTTCTTGGCGTAGCCGATCGCGACACCGACGGCGAACAGCAGCGCCATGTTGTCGAGGATCGCGCCGCCACCCGCGGACATGAACTCGGCGATCTTGTTCAGGAACTCCGGGAAGGACTTCCTGCCCAGCATGTCGTCCTGGCCCAGGCGGACCATCAGCGCGGCCGCGGGGAGCACCGCGACCGGCAGCATCAGGCTGCGGCCGATGCGCTGCGCGACGGCCATGGCACCGGCGCCGAACTTCTTCTTCTCCGGCGCGGCGTCATCAGGCGCCGTCTTCGCCGCCTTGGCGCTCTTACTCATCGGATTCCTCCAGGTGAGGCGGGCGCTCGGGGGGAAGGGGGGACGGCCCGCAATCTGGTCTACACCACTCAGTGGTTTAGACCTGTTGTAGCACGTGAGTCAGGGATAAAGGAATCCATCGTTCCCGGTGGTCTCGGACACAGGCCGGCGCCCGACGACAAACCGTCCCCGGGCCCAAGGCCCGGGGACGGCGTTTTACCTGGAGCGGCGGCGTTAAACCCAGCGCAGTGTCACTGGATCCTCACTTCACGTTCCTCTTTACCTGACGTTACTTGACGTTGTCCTGCTCGATCTCCTCCGCGAGCTCTTCCGGCTCGCGCCCCGGCGTCGGCAGGTCGAACTTCGTAATCGCGAACCGGAAAAGCACGTAGTAGACCACCGCCAGGCACAGCCCGATCGGAATGATCAGCCACGGCTTCGTCGCCAGCCCCCAGTTGATGACGTAGTCGATCAGGCCCGCCGAGAAGCTGAAGCCGTCGTGCACCCCGAATCCCCACGTCACCGCCATCGACACCCCCGTGAGCAGGGCGTGGATGACATAGAGCGCCGGAGCGATGAAGAGGAACGAATACTCGATCGGCTCCGTGATGCCCGTGACGAACGACGTCAGGCCGACGGACAGCATCATCCCGCTCACCACCTTGCGGCGGTGCGGCTTCGCGCAGTGCGCGATGGCCAGCGCCGCGGCGGGCAGCGCGAACATCATGATCGGGAAGAAACCGGTGGTGAACTGGCCCGCGTGCGGGTCGCCCGCCAGGAAGCGGTTGATGTCACCGTGCACCACCGTGCCGTCCGGCTTGGTGTAGTCGCCGAACTGGAACCACATGAAGGTGTTGAGGAACTGGTGGAGCCCGACCACCAGCAGCGCGCGGTTGGCCACGCCGAAGACACCCGAGCCCGTCGACCCCAGGTCCGACAGCCACTTGCTGAAGCTCGTCAGCGCGTCACCGACCGGCGGCCAGACCCCCAGGCAGATCACCGCGAAGACCAGCGCGACGAACGACATCAGGATCGGCACCAGACGGCGGCCGTTGAAGAAGCCCAGCCAGTCCACCAGCCGCACCTTGTGGAAGCGCATCCAGAACCAGGCGCTCAGCAGCCCGATGACGATGCCGCCGAACACCCCGGGGTTCTGGAACGTCGCCGGGGACGCCGCACCCGCGCCCGTCACACAGACCCCGCTCCACAGCCCGGCCCCGCCGAACTTCGTCTCGTGCGGGCAGTCCTCGGGGAATTGGTGCAGCACCGAGAAATAGACGAGGAAGGCCACCACCGCGGCCAGCGCCGTCGAGCCGTCCGCCTTCTTGGCCATGCCGATGGCCACGCCCACGCAGAACAGCAGCGGCAGCCCCAGCCCCGAGTCCAGCAGCGCGCCGCCCGCGCCCGCGAAGACCTTGGCCACGTCCGTCCAGCCCAGCCCGTCCTTGCCGAAGACGTCCGGCTGCCCCAGCCGGTTGAGGATGCCCGCCGCGGGCAGCACCGCGATCGGCAACTGGAGGCTGCGGCCCATCTTCTGGAGGTTCTGGAAGAGGCCCTGCGTCCATGTCTTCCCCCGTGGGGCCGCCGCGGCGTTCGAACTCATCTCGGTCCCTCCGCCTGCCGCCCCGGCGGCAGTCCACTCGGTGCTTTGCCGCATACTGGTGTAGACCACTTGCGGTGTGTGCCGGGCCTTCCGGAGCGCGGCGCCGGTTGGTCGCCATCTTTCGCTAGATGGCGGACATACGCCCACGTAACTGGTCTGAACGTGGGTTACCGTGTGAAAGCCGGTCGGCGAGACCGCCGAAGGGCCAGAGACAACCAGGAGCGAGCATGGCCAGCAAGGCTGAGAAGATCGTCGCCGGGCTCGGCGGGATCGACAACATCGAAGAGGTCGAGGGCTGCATCACCCGCCTCCGCACCGAGGTCGTCAACCCCGACCTCGTCGACGAGGCCGCGCTCAAGGCCGCCGGCGCCCACGGCGTCGTCAAGATGGGCACCGCCATCCAGGTCGTCATCGGCACCGACGCCGACCCGATCGCCGGCGAGATCGAAGACATGATGTGAGCCACTGAGCTCCCGCGAAGGGCCCCGCGCCCGTCCCGCACGAACCGTCCCCCGGTTCGACACGGACCGGAACGGGGCCCTTCGCGTTGCCTATAGGCTCATCACCATGTCTCGCATCGACGGCCGCACCCCCGATCAGCTCCGCCCCGTGACCATCCAGCGCGGGTGGAGCAAGCACGCCGAAGGCTCCGTCCTCATCTCCTTCGGGGACACCAAGGTGTTCTGCACCGCCAGCGTCACCGAAGGCGTGCCGCGCTGGCGCAAGGGCACCGGCGAGGGCTGGGTCACCGCCGAATACTCGATGCTGCCCCGCTCCACCAACACCCGCGGCGACCGCGAGTCCGTGCGCGGCAAGATCGGCGGCCGCACCCACGAGATCTCCCGCCTCATCGGCCGCTCCCTGCGCGCCGTGATCGACTTCAAGGCGCTCGGCGAGAACACGATCGTCCTCGACTGCGACGTCCTCCAGGCCGACGGCGGCACCCGCACCGCGGCCATCACCGGCGCGTACGTCGCGCTGGCCGACGCGATCACCTGGGCCCAGGGCAAGAAGCTGATCAAGCACGGCCGCCAGCCGCTCACCGGCACGGTCTCCGCCGTCAGCGTCGGCATCGTCGACGGCGTCCCCCTCCTCGACCTCTGCTACGAGGAGGACGTCCGCGCCGAGACCGACATGAACGTCGTCTGCACCGGCGACGGCCGCTTCGTCGAGGTCCAGGGCACCGCCGAGGCCGAGCCCTTCGCCCGCGACGAGCTCAACGCCATCCTCGACCTCGCCGTCGGCGGCTGCGCCACGCTCGACACGGCCCAGCGCGAGGCACTCGCCGGGACGCTCTGACGCTGCGCTTGCGGCGGTTCGTTGCCGGGTACGGCGCCCTGCCGCCTGCGGCGGGGCGCCCTGCGGGCATGTCCTCAATCGCCGGACGGGCTGGATTCGGTACAGGTTGACGATCACGTGCGGTGAATCAAGCTTGTCCGGCGATTGAGGGCACCGTCGTCGTGCGGCGACCGGCGGGGATAATCCGGCGTATGAAGCGCCTGATCCTCGCCACCCGCAACGCCAACAAGGTCACCGAACTCCGCGCCATCCTCGAAGCGGCCGGTCTCGACGTCGAACTCGTCGGCGCCGACGCCTACCCCGGGATCCCGGACGTCAAGGAGACCGGCGTCACCTTCGCCGAGAACGCCCTCCTCAAGGCCCACGCCCTGGCCGCGGCCACCGGCGTCCCGGCCGTCGCCGACGACTCGGGCCTGTGCGTGGACGTCCTCAACGGCGCCCCCGGCATCTTCTCCGCCCGCTGGTCCGGCACCCACGGCGACGACAAGGCCAACCTCGGCCTCCTCCTCGCCCAGCTCGGCGACATCGCCGACGAGCACCGCGGGGCCCACTTCGCGTGCGCGGCCGCCCTGGCCCTCCCCGACGGCACGGAACGCGTCGTCGAAGGCCGCCTGGAGGGCACCCTCCGCCACGAGCCGTCGGGCTCGGGCGGCTTCGGCTACGACCCGATCCTCCAGCCGCTGGGGGAGACGCGGACGTGCGCCGAGATGACGGCGGAGGAGAAGAACGCGATCAGCCACCGGGGGAAGGCGTTCCGGGGGCTGGCGGTGGTGGTGGGGGAGTTTTTGGGGTGAGTGGCGGGGTAACGGCAAACGGCCCGCGAACCGAACATTCGATTCGCGGGCCGTTCTCGGTGCGGCGGAAGGGATTCGAACCCTCAAGCCGTTTCACGGGCCACAGATCCTAAGTCTGCTGCGTCACCTCTGCGCCACCGCCGCTAGCCGCCAGCCATGGTAGCGGGCTGGCGGCTGTGGTGGCGACGGGGGCGTGGTCGTGGTCACTGTCTCCGTCGGTGGCTGCCTCCTCGGCACCAGGTGCTCGTGATGGCATGGCAGTTGGGGCACAGCGGGCGAAGGTTCTCGATGCGATTGTTGCGCCGATTTCCATCGATGTGATCCACCTCGATCGGAAGCGGATGGCCTTGCCACAGCGGTTCGATGCCGCACAACGCGCATTGCTCCTCGAAGCCGGAGTCCAGCAGTGCCCGTTTGAGGCGATCGCCGTGAACCCGGCTCGCGTTGGAGGGATCCTGCTCGACGAGCAGCTCTGCGAGTGTGCGGTGCTGGCTTCTTCAGAGGACAGCCTCGTACACACCAACGACCGCACTCCCGATCGGTTACGCCGTACGGGGCGACGTCAGAACCGTGGTTCCCGGGTCTGGGACGTCACGATCTCCGCCGCTTCCTCGGGCGTCGAGACCGACGGCGGGGAGCCTTCCAGTGGCTGGCGGGCCGTTTCCTTCATGCAGGCGACGGCCACCATGCCGACGACGGCCGCGCCCGTCGTGTAGAAGGCGGGGGCCATGTCGCTGCCCGTGGTGTGGATGAGGCCGGTCATCACCAGCGGGGTCGTGCCACCGAAGAGGGACGTGGAGATGTTGTACCCGATGGCCAGGGAGCCGTAGCGGACCGAGGTGGGGAAGAGCGCGGGGAGCGCCGCGGACATGGTGCCGAGCAGGCAGACCAGCGGCAGGCCCAGCATCAGCATGCCGCCGGAGACGGCGACGACACCGCCCTGTTTGAGCAGCAGGAACGCGGGTGCCGACAGCAGCGCGAAGCCTCCCATGCCCGCCATCAGCAGCGGCTTGCGGCCGACGCGGTCGTTGAGCCGGCCGACGAAGGTGATCACCACCATCAGCAGGGCCATCGTGGCGATGAGGATGACCAGGCCGTGGGTGTCGTCGTAGTCGAGCTGGTCGGTCAGATACGTCGGCATGTAGGAGAGCAGCATGTAGTCGGTGATGCCGTACGCCCCGGCGAGGACGACGCACAGCAGCAGCCGCTGCCAGTGGGCGGTGAAGATCTGCTTGAGCTCGGTGGCTTCGACGTCGGGGCGTTCGCCGTCCGTGCCGGCCATCGCGTTCTCCTCCTCCAGCTTCCGGAAGGCGGGGGTGTCCTCCAGCCGCAGCCGCAGGTAGAGGCCGACGAGGCCGAGCGGCCCGGCGACGAGGAAGGGCAGGCGCCATCCCCAGTCCTCCATCGTGGCGCTGCCGAGCGCCGAGTTCATGACGGTCACCAGCCCGGCGGCGCCGATGTAGCCGGCGAGGGTGCCGAATTCGAGGAAGCTGCCGAAGAAGCCGCGGCGCTTGTCGGGGGCGTATTCGGCGATGAAGGTGGCCGCGCCGCCGTATTCGCCGCCGGTGGAGAAGCCCTGGAGCATCCGGAAGCAGATCAGCAGGACGGGCGACCAGAAGCCGATGGACGCGTAGGAGGGGATGAGGCCGATCGCGCAGGTGCCGACGGCCATGAGGACCATGGTCAGGGCGAGGACGCGCTTGCGGCCGACGCGGTCGCCGAGCGGCCCGAAGAAGAGGCCGCCCAGGGGCCGTACGAGGAAGGCGACGGCGAAGGTCGCGAGGGAGGACAGCAGCCGGACGGTGTCGTTGCCGGAGGGGAAGAAGACATTGCCGAGGGTGACCGCGAGATAGCTGTAGATCCCGAAGTCGAACCACTCCATGGCGTTGCCGAGCGCCGCCGCCTTGACGGCGCGTCTGACGGTCCGCTCGTCGGTGACGGTGATGTCCGTACGACGCAGCCGCGGGTTCCGGCGCCGGACGACGGCGCGGAAGAGGGCCGGGTGCCGCCTGACGGCCTCCGGGTCGCGGTCGGATGAGGTCTCGGTGCTGCTGCCGGTGGGCACGGCTCGTTGTCCTTCTCTGCTCGGCCGCGCTGAGGGGCGGCAGTGCTGGTACGGGCGCTTCGTGCGTCTGCGCGCTGCGCGGCGGCTCAAACCGGTCCGGGGCGGGTTCAGGAGATTGGTCACGTCCGCGCCGCGCGGAAGGGCGCGGTCCGCGGCTTGCCCGGGGAGAACCTGATATAGGCATGAAGGGAACGCGCCGCCCGATTTCCCCGTCACTCAGAGCGGGGCCCCCATGACCGCCCCGCCAGCGTTCCCCACCGAGGAAGAGAGGCCGATGGCCGACCGTGCCGAGCCCCGCCGGGCCAGCATGCGCACTGTTCTGGCGATCTTCGCGGCGGTGACCGTCCTGGCGCTCGGCGGTGTGTGGTTCAGCCAGGCGCAGGACCGGGCGAGCGCGGTGTCCGACGCGCCGAAGACGGCGGCGGCGCAGAAGTCGCCGCAGCCGGTGCGCGAGGTGCCGCAGGACACGGTGGAGGCGGCCGGCCCCGAGGGGCTGCCGGGTGTGCGGGAGTGCGGGCTGGGCTCGGCGACCGTGGAGCCCGAGATCATCACGCTGAACTGCTCGAACACCGGCATGGTGGCGAGTGGCATCAAGTGGGCGCACTACGGGGCGGACGGCGCGGACGGCCGCGGCGTGGTCCAGGTCTCGGGTGCCGCCAACGGCGCGGCCGCGGCGACCTATCCGGCCCGCTTCCGGCTGTACGGCGTGAAGAACGTCGACGGCGTGCTGGCCTTCACCGGAATCGACGTCGACTACACCGGGGCCACGCCTCTGGGGGAGTCGAAGGAAACGTACTCGATCACGTGATGGGTATCCGTGGCCGGATCGCTCTGGCGATCTCTTTCGTGACCGCGCTCGCGGTGGTGGTGCTCGGTATCGCCGTGCACCACATCTCGGCGGTGGAGCGCGCGCGGCAGGCGCAGTCGTACCAGGACGACCTGCTGAGTTCGGCGCTCCAGGTGTATCAGCGGGACGGTCTGCTCGCGCTCGGGGCGCAGCTGGACGACTCGACGCTGCCGGCTCCGCTGGTGAAGCGGGTGGCCAAGGGCAAGCCCGGTACGTACGTGAGCGACGGCGCCGATCCGCGGGTGTGGGCGGCGACGTCGGTGGGGGACGGCAAGGTGCTGTCGGTGTCGGCGCCCTATCCGGACCGTGATCCCTTGCAGAAGGCGCTCGACAAGGCGCTGCTGGTGGCGGGTGCCGCGACGGTGGCGCTGATGGCGGTGGTCGCGTGGTTCGTGGCGCAGAGCCTGTCGCGGCGGCTGCGGCGCAGCGCGGCCGCAGCGCGCCGGATCGCGGCCGGCGGGGAGCCGGACGCGGAGGCGCTGCTGGCGGGTGGCCGGGACGAGGTCGCGGAGTTGGGCCGGTCGGTGCACCACATGGCGGCGTCGCTGGCGGCGCGGGTGGAGGCGGAGCGGGAGTTCACGGCGGACGTGGCGCATGAGCTGCGGACGCCGGTGGCGGGCCTGGTGGCGTCGGCGGAGCTGTTGCCGCATCCGCGCGCGGTGGAGATGGTGCGGGAGCGGGCGCAGACGATGCGGTCGCTGGTGGAGGACCTCCTGGAGGTCTCCCGGCTGGACTCCGGTGTGGAGCGGGCGCAGCTGGATCCGGTGGAGTTGCCTTCGCTGGTGCGGGGGATCGTGAAGCGGGCGCGGGGGCAGCGTGGGGTCGACGACGTGTCGGTCGAGGTGGTCGGCGAGGGCCGGATCGTGGCGACGGACGCGCGCCGGGTCGAGCGGATCCTGGTGAACCTGCTGGGGAACGCGGCCAAGCACGGGAAGCCGCCGATCGAGGTGCGGGTGGAGGGTACGCGGATCGTGGTGCGTGACCACGGTGGCGGCTATCCGCCGGAGCTGGTGGACCAGGGGCCGCGGCGGTTCCGTACGGCGGCGCCGGAGCGGGGCACCGGGCACGGTCTGGGGCTGACGATCGCGGTGGGTCAGGCGGTGGTGCTGGGCGCGAGTCTGGAGTTCGGCACGGCGGAGGGCGGCGGCGCGGAGGCGGTGCTGGATCTTCCGGAGGCGGATCCTCCGGCGGAGGACGGGTGAGGGCTCCGGCCCCGGCACGGGTGGGGGCTCCGGCCCCGGCGCCGGCCGGGACCGGAGCCGCGGGTCACAGCCCCAGGTCCTTGATGATCTTCGCGACGTGGCCCGTGGCCTTGACGTTGTAGAGGGCGCGCTCCACCTTGCCGTCCTCGTCCACGACGACCGTGGAGCGGATGACGCCGGTCACGGTCTTGCCGTACAGCTTCTTCTCGCCGAAGGCCCCGTAGGCCTCCAGCACCTTCTTCTCCGGGTCGCCGACCAGCGTGACCTTGAGCTCCTCCTTGTCGCGGAACTTCGCGAGCTTCTCCGGCTTGTCGGGGGAGACGCCGATGACGTCGTAGCCGTGGCCGGCGAGGAAGTCGAGGTTGTCGGTGAAGTCGCAGGCCTGCTTGGTGCAGCCGGGCGTGAGGGCGGCGGGGTAGAAGTAGACGATGACCTTGCGCCCCTTGTGGTCGGCGAGGGAGACCTGCTTGCCGTCCGCGTCGGGCAGGGAGAAGGCGGGGGCGGTGTCGCCGGGCTGAAGTCGCTCGCTCATGAGGTCTCCTCGTCGGGGGGTCGCGCGGGGTGCCCCGCGCGGGCTGTCCGGTCCCCGAGGGTAGTCAGCTCCTCGATCGGGGGTGCCGTGGGGCACGGGGTCCGGTGAGCTGACAGACTGTCGTCATCACTCATCATCACTCTTTTCGAGACGACGGAGGCAGCGCGGTGTCGGATGCCAGGACCCCTGCGCAGATCGAGGCGGACATCGCCCGCAGGCGGAACGAGCTCGCCGTGACGCTCGACGAGATCGGTGTGCGCATGCACCCGAGGACGATCGTGGGCGATGCGAAGGCCAAGGTCGCCTCGAAGGTGGACCAGACCGCGGGCCGCGCCTATGTGGCGGCGAACCAGCTGGTCTCGGACGTGCGGTCCCGTTTCGTCGCCGAGGACGGCACGCCGCGGCTGGACCGGATCGTGCCGGTGGCGATGGTCGCGGTCGGCGTGGTCGGGCTGCTGACCCTCTCCTCGCGCCGCCGCCGGGCGTAGGTCACACCGGCGGATCCGCGGCCCGCGGCCTCGGGGCCGCGCCCGGGCGGGTACGGTCATGGCGTGAGTACGCACACCACCCACGACAAGCTGCCCATCCGGATGCTCCACGACCGGGTGCTGGTCCGGACCGACATCCCGGAGGGCGAGCGCCGGTCCAGCGGCGGCATCGTCATCCCGGCGACGGCGGCGGTGGGCCGCCGGCTGGCCTGGGCGGAGGTCGTGGCGGTCGGGCAGAGCGTGCGCACGGTGGAGCCGGGCGACCGGGTGCTCTACGACCCGGAGGACCGCGCCGAGGTGGAGGTCCGCGGTGTGGCGTACGTCCTGATGCGCGAGCGGGACCTGCACGCGGTGGCGGCGGAGCGGCTGGAGGGTTCCGAGGACTCCACGGGGCTCTATCTCTGACGTACGGCCTCTGACATACGGCCCGCCGTCCGTGATCTCTGACGTACGGGAGCCCGCCGTCCGTGATTCTCCCTTTTTGATACCGTCGGAAGAACCCGACGAGACGCGCCGTACCGGGTCATGACAAGACGACGCACCCCTGTAGGAACTTTCCACGGAGGTGCCGTCATGGCATGGGTCCTGCTCGCTGTCGCGGGTCTGCTCGAGGTCGCCTGGTCGATCGGTATGAAGTACACCGAAGGGTTCACCAGGCTCTGGCCGAGCGTGTTCACCATCGCGGGTATCGCCGCCAGCATGCTCCTGCTGTCGCAGGCCGCGCGCACGCTGCCGATCGGTACGGCCTACGGCGTGTGGGTCGGTATCGGTGCGGCCGGCGCGGCGGTGTTCGGTATGGCGGTGCTGGGCGAACCGGCGACCGCCGCGCGGATCTTCTTCGTCGTGCTGCTGCTGGTGGCCGTGGTGGGCCTCAAGGCGACCTCGGGCCATTGAGCCCTTCCGTGCGTCAGTAGTCGCCCAGGAGCGAGTCCCGGTCACCCCCGTGCCGCCCGGCGTCCTTCGGTTCGTTCGGGAAGAGCGTGAAGGGCGGCAGGGTGGGGAGCCCGGTCGGCGGGCCCGGCAGGGTCGGGGGCCCGGTCGGCCGGCGCGGCGGCGTGGGGGGCTGCGGCGGGAGGTTGCTGGGCGGCGCGGACGCCGTGGGCGGGGCGCTGGTCTCCGGGGGCGCCGACGTCGTCGGGGGCTCCAGGGTCGGCGGGGGTTCGCCGCCGGAGGTCTGGAGGTCGAAGTCCTTGACGGCGGTGCCTTCCAGGGCCACCTCGGTGTAGGCGGCCCAGATGTCCGCGGGCGCGCCGCCGCCGTTGATGCGGGGCAGCCCGGTCGCGCCGTAGAGCGACTTCTGTGTGCCGGTGTCGGAGTCCTGGCCCATGACCGCGACGACTGTGGCCAGGTCGGGGGTGTAACCGGCGAACCAGGCGGCCTTGTCCTCCTCCGCGGTGCCCGTCTTGCCGGCCGCGGGCCGCCCGGCGGCCTGCGCGGTGGAGCCGGTGCCGTTGTCGACGACGCTCTTGAGCACGGCGGTGGTGGTGTCGGCGGCGTCGCGGGTGACGGCGCGCTTGGGCTCCTTGCCGGGCAGCTCGACGTTCTCGCCGCCCTTGGTCACCTTGTCGACCAGGGTGTACGGGCCGTGCCGGCCGTGGTTGGCGAGCGTGGCGTACGCCTGGGTCATGTCCAGGACGCTGGCGGTGGCCACGCCCAGCGCGATGGAGGGGTAGCCGGTCAGCTCGGGGGTCTTGGCGGGGATGCCGAGGGCGACGGCGGTGTCCTTGACCTTGCCCGGGCCGACGTCCTGCGCCATCTGGGCGTAGACGGCGTTGACGGAGAGGTCGGTGGCCTTGGTGACGGTGATCTGCCCGTAGGACTTGTCGTCCTCGTTGGCGGGCGCGTAGCCGACGGGCCCGTTCCGCCCTTGCACAGGGCGCTTGTTGGTGCCGTCGTAGACGGTGTTGGGGGTGATCGGGCGGCCGTCCTGTGTGGTGGAGTCGTTCTCGACGGCCGAGGTGAGGACGAAGGGCTTGAAGGTGGAGCCGACCTGGTAGTCGCGGCGGGTGGCGTTGTTGACGTACTGCTTGGTGTAGTCGATGCCGCCGTAGAGGGCGACGACCCGGCCGGTCGTGGGGTCGATGGAGGCGCCGCCCGCGCGGACGTAGCGGTCGACCTGGCGGTCCTCGCTGAGGTCGTCCATCAGCTGCTTCTGCACGGCGTTGACGAAGGCGTCCTGCTTCTTCCTGTCGATCGTCGTGGTGATGCGATAACCGCCGCGGGCCAGCGTCTGCTCGTCGACGATCTTGTTGTCGGTGGTGAGGTAGTCCTTGACTGCCTCCACGAGATAGCCCCGCTGCCCGGACATGCCCAGCCGCGGCCGGGACTTGCCGGGGGAGGGGAACTTCATGGCGGTGCGCTCGTTCGCGTCGAGCCACTTCTTCTTGACCATGCCGTCGAGGACGTAGTTCCAGCGGCCCATGGCCCGGGGCTTGTTCTCCGGGTGCGCGCCGACGTCGTAGGCGCTGGGCGCGTTGAGGAGCGTCGCGAGATAGGCGCCCTCGGCGGCGTTCAGCTTGTCGGAGTCCTTGTTGTAGTACGCCTGGGCGGCGGCCTGGATGCCGTAGGCGTTGCGCCCGAAGTAGCTGGTGTTCAAATAGCCTTCGAGGATCTCGTCCTTGCTCTCCTCGCGGTCGAGCTTGATCGCGATGAAGAACTCCTTCACCTTGCGGCTGACGGTCTGCTCCTGGCCCAGGTAATAGTTCTTGACGTACTGCTGGGTGATCGTGGAGCCGGACTGCTTGCCCTTGCCGGTGGCGGTGTTCCACGCGGCGCGGAGCATCGCCTCGGGGTTGACGGCGGACTCGGAGTAGAAGTCGCGGTCCTCGGCGGCGAGCACGGCGTGCTGGACGACCTTGGGGACCCGGCTCAGCGACACGCTCTCGCGGTTGACCTCGCCGTCGCGCGCCAACTGGGTGCCGTCGGCGTAGAGATACACATTGCTCTCCGCGGTGGCCGCGCTGTTGGCCAGCGGGATGTTCACCAGCATGTAGCCGGCGACGAGACCGCCCGCGATGAGCAGGACGATCAGCAGGAAGCCGCCGAGGACCATGCGCCAGGTCGGCAGGAGCCTGCGCCAGCCGGTGCGCTTGGGGCGGCGGGGCCGGGCGGAACCGCCGGGGCCGGTGGCGCCGTCCGGGGTCGGGCCCGCACGGCGGGAGCGCTCATCACCGCCGTCCGGCTGCTGCTGTGACTGCTCGTCGCTCATGTCTTTAGGGACTCCTCGGCCGCCCCCGGGGTTGTTCGGCCACGGTGAGCGGTGTTGTGTCGGGCGGTTCGCTGTGCGTCGTACGCCCCGTCGGACACTTTGGCATCATGCGTTCCGAGTCGGAGGGACGTAGCGCACCTGTGACGGCACTGAAGAGCCGAACGGGTCAGGCCGACCACTCCCAGGAGTGAAAAATGCGTGGTCGGTGGCCGAGCCGTGCGGATAGGCTCCAGCGCTTCGAGGTCAGCGGACTATCGGGGTCAACGACGGGAGGTGTCCTGGGATGCGGCTTTATGCCGCTGTCGCGGTGAGTGGATTCCGCCGGTATGCCACGTATCGCATCGCCACCGCCGCCGGTGTCTTCACCAACACCGTCTTCGGCTTCGTCATCGCCTATACGTTCATCGCCCTGTGGGACGAACGGCCGCACCTCGGCGGCTACGGCCAGGCGCAGGCCCTGACCTTCGTCTGGGTCAGCCAGGCGCTGCTCGCGGCCATGGCGCTGCTCGGCGGCGGCTTCCAGGAGGAGCTCCAGGAGCGCATCCGCTCCGGCGACATCGCCGTGGACCTCTACCGCCCCGCCGACCTCCAGCTGTGGTGGTTCGCCGCCGACCTCGGCCGGGCGGCCTTCCAGCTGCTCGGCCGCGGGGTCGTGCCGCTGGCCGTCGGCGCCCTCTGCTTCGAACTTGCCCTGCCCGCCGACCCGCTGGTCTGGCTCGCCTTCCTGCTCTCCTGCCTCCTCGGCTTCGGCGTGGGCTTCGGGCTGCGCTATCTGATCGGCCTGTGCGCCTTCTGGCTGCTCGACGGCACCGGGCTCAACATGGTGAGCACGCTGACGAGCATGTTCTTCTCCGGGATGCTGCTGCCGCTGACGGTCTTCCCCGGAGCGTTCGGCGAGACCGTACGGCTGCTGCCGTGGGCGGCCATGCTCCAGGTCCCGGCCGATGTCCTGCTCGGCCTGCACACGGGCGCCGGGCTGGCCCGGGCGCTCGCCTTCCAGGCGGCCTGGGCGGTGCTCCTGCTGGCGGCGGGGCGCGCCGTCCAGTCGCTCGCGACGGCGAAGGTGGTGGTCCAGGGTGGCTGACCGGTCCTCCGTGACGACGGGGCTGCGGGCGTACGGGATCGTCGTCGCGATGTGGGTGCGCTCCACGATGGCCTACCGCGCGTCCTTCGTGATGACGACAGTCGGCAACTTCGTGGCCAGCGGCCTCGACTTCGTCGCCATCATGCTGATGTTCTCCCACATCGACGCCCTCGGAGGCTTCTCCCTGCCGGAGGTCGCGCTGCTGTACGGGGCGAGCAGCTGCTCGCTCGGCCTCGCCGACCTGGGGCTCGGCAGCATGGACCGGATCGGGCAGCGGGTGCGGGACGGCACGTTCGACGTCCTGCTGGTGCGCCCGGCGCCCGTACTCGCGCAGGTCGCCGCCGACCGCTTCGCGCTGCGCAGGCTGGGCCGCATCAGCCAGGGCGCCGTGGTGCTGGGCTGGGGGCTGGCCCACGTCGACGTCGCGTGGACGCTGCCCAAGGCGCTGTTCACCGCCGTGATGGTGATCAGCGGGGCGGCCCTCTTCGCGTCCGTCTTCATCGTCGGCGCGGCGTTCCAGTTCTGGGCGACGGAAGCCGCGGAGGTGCAGAACTCCTTCACCTACGGCGGCGCCACCATGCTCCAGTACCCGCCCACGGTCTTCGCGACGGAGCTGGTCCGAGGGGTGACCTTCGTCGTCCCCCTGGCCTTCGTCAACTGGCTGCCCGCGCTGCGCCTCCTGGGCCGCGACGACCCGTTGGGCCTGCCCGGGTGGGTCGACTTCTGCGGGCCCCTGGTAGCCCTCCTGATGCTCACCGGCGCGGGGCTGGTGTGGCGGGCAGGGCTGCGGAGCTATCGGAGTACGGGGAGCTGAGAGGCGGACAGTGGACGGTTTCATCGAACTCGACGGCGTGGAGAAGGTGTTCGACGTACGTCGGAAGGCCGGTTTCCTGCGCCGCGAGCGGCACCGGGTGCGGGCCGTGGACGGCATCAGCTTCCGCGTGCCGCGCGGTGAGATGGTCGGCTACATCGGCCCCAACGGAGCCGGGAAGTCCACCACCATCAAGATGCTCACGGGCATCCTGACGCCCAGCGGCGGCCGGCTGCGCGTCGCGGGGATCGACCCCTCCCGCGAGCGTACGAAGCTGGCGCACCGCATCGGCGTCGTCTTCGGGCAGCGCACCACCCTCTGGTGGGACCTGCCGCTGCGGGACTCGTACGGACTGGTGCGCCGCATGTACCGCATTTCTGACGCCCGTTACCGCGCCAACCTGGACCGCTGCGTCGAACTCCTCGACCTGGGCGAGCTGCTCGACGTGCCCGTGCGTCAGCTCTCCCTGGGGCAGCGGATGCGCGGTGACATCGCGGCCGCGCTGCTGCACGACCCCGAGGTGCTCTATCTCGACGAACCGACGATCGGCCTGGACGTCATCAGCAAGGCGAAGGTCCGGCAGTTCCTCCGCGAGCTCAACGCCGAGCGCGGCACGACGGTCCTGCTCACCACGCACGACCTCACCGACATCGAGCAGCTGTGCAAGCGGGTCATGGTCATCGACCACGGGCGCCTCGTCCACGACGGCGGGCTGAGCACGCTCCACGCGGTGGGCGGCAGCGAACGCACGCTCGTGGTCGACCTGGAGCGCGAACTCCCGCCGATCGAGGGCATCCCCGGCGCCCGCACGGTCAAGGTCGCGGGCCCCCGCCAGTGGCTGGCCTTCCCGGCGGACCGGAGCGCGGCCCCGGTCGTGGCGGCGGTGGCGGAGCGCTATCCGCTGGTCGACCTCTCCGTCAAGGAGCCGGACATCGAGGACGTGATCGCGAGGATGTACGCGGAGCGGGAGGTGTGAGGGCTCAGTCCAGGGACTTGCGCTCGGTCTTCCTCGCCTTACGGGTGACGCCCACGCCGCCCCAGAGCGCGAAGCCGGTGATCCTCACCTTGGGCGAACCGGGCGTGCCCGGTCCGGTCGCCCGGTCGCCGAAGCCGCCCATGACGCCGATGCCGGAGACCTGGACGTCCAGGTCCGGCGGTACGACGACGCCCATGCCGCCCATCAGGGCGAAGCACCGGATGACCACCTCGCGCTCCGTGAAACGGGCCTCGCGCAGGTCGATCTGGCCACCGCCCCACATCGTGAAGGCGGTGAACCGCCGCCCCACGGTCCACCGGCCCGAGCGCTGGAAACCACCGAAGACACCGACCGCCCCGCCGGACGTGGCGCTCCCGCCGACCCGCTCCGCCCATCCGGCCGCCGGGGCGGCGTCCTGGGCGGGCGCCGGCAGGTCCCGTACGAGCGGCTCCAGCTCGGAGTGCGTACGCGCCTTGTACGCGGCCTCCAGCCGCTGCTCGAACTCGCCCATCTCCAGCCGCCCCTCGGCGACGGCCTCCCGCAGCACATCGGCAACCCGGTCCCGCTCGGCGTCGGAGGCCCGCATCTCGGGGAGTTCGCTCATCATGCGAATAGATTAGCGAGGACGGGGTGCGCGCCGTCGCCGCCTGCGGCGGGCTGATTCGTTCCCCGGCCCCTTTCGGGAAGGGGCGGGCAGGGGGAAAAGCCCGCCCTTGGGGGCACCTCTGGGGGAGGTAGCTGGGGAGCAAGCGACCCGCAGTCGAAGAACGGCGCACTCAGAGTGCCGTGACCGCCTCACCCTTGAGAACCTCAAGGTCGATCGAATCGGCCATGGCCTGATATCCCGTGTCGTTCGGGTGCAGATGATCCCCGGAGTCGTACGCGGGAAGCAGGGATTCCGGAGACACCGGATCCCGCAGCACCCGGTCGAAGTCCACCACCGCGTCGAACACCTGCCCGGACCGGATCGCCTCGTTGACCCGCTGCCGGGTGACCTCCTGGAGGTCGACGGCTCCCTTGTGCCCGCCGAACGGCGTGATCGTCGCCCCGACGACCCGCAGCCCCCGGGCGTGCGCCCGCTCGACCAGTTTCCGCAGGCCGGCCACGATCCGCTCCGGGTCCCGCTGCTGCGGCGTACGCAGGATGTCGTTGACGCCGAGCGCCATGATCACGACGCGCGCGCCCGTCCGGCCGAGGACGTCGCGGTCGAAGCGCTCCAGACCGCTGGCGTTGTTCGCGGGCGGCGGCCCGGCGTTGCTGAGCAGGACGCGGTTGCCGCTGATGCCCTCGTTGAGGACGCTGTAGCGGGGCGCGCCCGGCTCGGTGCGCAGCCGGGTGGCGAGGAGGTCCGGCCACCGGTGATTGGTGCCGGGGGTGGAGTTGTAGCCGGCGGTGATCGAGTCGCCGAAGGCGACGACCGCGCCGCGGGCCTCCTGGGACCAGACGTCGACGCCGGTCAGATAGCGCCAGGACTGGACCTTGGCGGTGTAGCCGGCGCCCTGGGAGTCCTCGGCCCGGTCGCCGTGGGCGAGGTAGGACGTCTGGCGGGACTGGTTCTGATAGGTCGCCGGGCCCGACGGGGTCGGGGAGAAGGTGGTGACCAGCAGATCGGCCCCGGCGGCCACGGCCAGCTGCACGGGGTCGCTCAGCATCGACTGCCCGGCCGGGATCGTCACCGTGGGCTGCCCGCCGAAGCTCAGCCTGCGCATGCTGCCGGGGACGGCGGCGGGGGAGCCGTGGGCCGCGGCCAGGGCCAGGGAGGCGTGGGTGACGGGCAGCGGCTGGGCGCCGTAGAGGTTGGAGAGCTGGATCCGGGCGGCCGTGCCGGTGACGCCGTTGTGCACGACGTTGCGGACGGACATCCCGGGGAAGCCCCGGAGGGTGTTCGGCTCGGCGCCCGACGGCGCGGTGGACCAGGCGCCCACCCATGCGCCGGAGGCGGCCGGCGCGGCCGTGCCATGGGCCTCGTGCGGCTCCGCCGCGGGTGTGCGGCCGCGGCCGCCGACGCCGACGAATATCGCGGTCGAGACGAGAATCACCACGGCTGCCAGTGCGGCGAGCACGGCGTAGGCCGTACTTCGGGGCAGAGGTGGCCTGTTCATGGCGGGCTTCTCCTGGGAGTGGCGGAGCGAGACGCTCCGGTGCGGAACCGGGGACGAGACAGCGACTGATCAGCAACAGCGCCCTCGCGGTCCGATCGCCGTTCCATGATCCCACGGGGGCCGGGGGGCGCGCCTGTCGGCCGGTGGGGTCACGCAACGTGTCACATGCGACTTGTCAGACGCGGGGAACTCACGGTCCGTTCCCCGAGTACCTCGGGTAGGGACAATGCATGTGATGACGGCTGGAACGGGTGATGCGGATGGAACGGTCCCCTGACGACGGTTGGGGAGCCTCCGAGGGAGTTATGCCCCTGGGCGTGGGCGGCCTCACCTATAGCGCCGCAGATGAGGAGAAACGGCGCGGAGTGCGCCGTATGAAAGCGCTCGCGACCGGGCTCCTGCTCCTCGTCGCGCTCGTCTACGCCCTGGCGAAGTGGGGGCAGTCCGCGGGCGCGGGCGCCTGGGCGGGCTATGTCGCGGCCGCCGCGGAGGCGGGCATGGTCGGCGCGCTGGCCGACTGGTTCGCCGTCACCGCGCTCTTCCGGCGCCCGATGGGCCTGCCGATCCCGCACACGGCGATCATCCCCACCAAGAAGGACCAGCTGGGCCGGAGCCTCGGTGAATTCGTCGGTGAGAACTTCCTCTCCGGCGATGTCGTACGCGTAAGGCTGCGCACTGTCGGCATCGCCTCCCGGCTGGGTGCCTGGCTCGCCGACCCCGAGCACGCCGACCGGGTGACGGCCGAGCTGGCCACGGCGCTGCGCGGCGCCCTGACCGTCCTGCGCGACTCCGACGTACAGGCCGTCGTCGGCGAGGCCATCACCCGCAGGGCCGACGCCCAGGAGATCGCGCCCGGCCTCGGCAACATGCTGGAGAAGATCGTCGCCGACGGCGGCCACCACAGGGTCGTCGACCTGGTGTGCGTCCGGGCCCACGACTGGCTGGTCGCCCACGGTGACTCGGTGATGCAGGCGGTCACCGGCGGCGCGCCCGGCTGGACGCCCCGCTTCGTGGACCGCAAGGTCGGCGAGCGTGTCTACAAGGAACTGCTGCGCTTCGTCACGGAGATGCGCGACATGCCCGAGCACCCGGCGCGCGGCGCCGTCGACCGCTTCCTGGGCGACTTCGCGCGCGACCTGCGCTCCGACACGGACACCCGGGCCCGTGTCGAGCGGCTGAAGTCCGAGGTGCTCGGGCGCGGCGAGGTGCAGGACCTGATCGCCTCCGCGTGGAGCTCCGTACGCGCCATGATCGTCGCCGCCGCCGAGGACGAACGCAGCGAACTCCGCCTCCGCGTGCGCGCCGGACTCCTCTCCCTGGGTGCCCGCATGGCCGGCGACGAACGCCTCCGCGCGAAGGTCGACGGCTGGCTGGAGGACGCGGCGGTCTACGTCGTGACCACCTACCGCGACGAGATCACCGCCCTCATCACGGACACCATCGCGAGCTGGGACGCCGAGCACACCTCCCGCAAGATCGAGGCCCACATCGGGCGGGACCTCCAGTTCATCAGGATCAACGGCACGGTGGTGGGCGCGCTGGCGGGCCTGTGCATCTATTCGGCGTCGCGGCTGGTGGGGGCGTAGCGCGAGCCCCGGGCGCGCCCTCTTCCGGCTACTGCCGGAGGGTGCCTCGGTGGGCGCACCTCCGGTCGCCGGACGCATCGGACGCACCGGCTTCCGGACCACGGCGCGAAGACCGCGGGCCGGGGTCCGGGGCGGAGCCCGGGATTCCGGTAGGGGGCGGGGGAGGAATCCCCCCGTTGGCGGTTCCCGCACCCCGTATGCCGTGCCCAGCGGCAGCGTTAGGGTCGGCCCGTGCTGAAACGTCCCACCTTGCTGTGGTTGCTCATCCCGTACGTCCTGTTCCTGGGGACCCTGCCCCTGGTGGACCGGATCCGTCCGACCGTCCTCGGTCTGCCCTTCCTCTTCGCCTGGCTCCTCCTCGCCACGCTCCTCACCCCCGGCGCCGTCTTCCTCGCCTGGCGCGGTGACCGCAAGCGAGGCCGCGTATGAACGCCACCGTCGCCACCTCCGTCTTCGCCGGCTTCATGGTGCTCACCGTCGCCCTCGGCCTGCTGGCCGTGCGCGGCAGGGGAGCGGGCGGCGGGCTCGCCGAGTGGTCGGTGGGCGGCCGCAGCCTCGGCACGGTCTTCATCTGGGTGCTGATGGCCGGTGAGGGCTATACGAGCTTCAGCTACCTGGGCGCGGCGGGCTGGGGCTACAACTACGGCGCGCCGGTGCTCTACGTCATCGCGTACATGTCGTGCGGGTACGCCATCGGCTACGTCGTCGGCCCGACCCTCTGGTCGTACGCCCGCAGGCACGGCCTCGTGACCATCACCGACATGGTCGCCCACCGCTACAACAGGCCCTGGCTCGGCACGCTGGTGGCGATCCTGGCGACGGTCTGTCTGCTGCCGTACATCCAGCTGCAGATCACCGGCATGGGTGTGGTCGTCTCGACCATCTCCTACGGCGCGATCAGCCTGAACTGGGCGTACTTCATCGCCTTCGCCGTCACCACCGGCTTCGTCGTGGTGAGCGGGCTGCGCGGCAGCGCCTGGGTCTCGGTCCTGAAGGACGTGCTGGTCATCGGCACGCTGGGCTTCCTCGCGATCTACGTACCGCTGCACTACTTCGACGGCTACGGGCCGTTCCTCGACCGCGTCGTGGCGGAGAAGCCGGACTGGCTGACGTTCACGGGGCACGGCGGCAGCGGGCT
Source organism: Streptomyces sp. NPDC051173 (assembly GCF_040689515.1). Lineage (NCBI taxonomy): Bacteria > Bacillati > Actinomycetota > Actinomycetes > Kitasatosporales > Streptomycetaceae > Streptomyces > Streptomyces sp. NPDC051173. The sequence continues at coordinate 22,838 of NZ_JBFBBD010000021.1, read as the reverse complement.
CGGCGGCGGCTGGTTCGTGACGACGAGCTTCCTCAACTCCCTCACCGTCGTCATCTTCCCGACGACCGTGGCCGGCTACCTCGGCGCGCGGAACGCCGGCGCCCTGCGCCGCAACGCGATGCTGCTGCCGTTCTACAACGTCCTGCTGTTCGTGCCGATGCTCCTCGGCATGGCGGCCGTCTTCGTCGTGCCCGGCCTCACCGGAGCGGGCTCCAACCTCGCGCTCTTCAAGCTCGTCGTGGACTCGCTGCCCGCCTGGGCGGTCGGCCTGATCGGGGTGGCGGCGGCGCTGTCGTCGATCGTGCCGATGGCGGTGTTCATGCTGGTCATCGGCACGATGTGGGGCAAGAGCGTGCTCGGCGTCATGCCCCGGCTGGCCGGGCGCCCCGACCGGCAGAAGACGGGCGCCCAGGTGGTCGTCGTGGCCGCGGGCGCGCTGGCGCTGCTGATGACGTACACCGCGCCCAACACGCTGGTGCGGCTGTCGCTCATCTCGTACGAGGGCATGGCCCAGCTCGTTCCCATGATCCTGCTGGGGCTGGTGTGGCGGAAGCTGACGCTGTGGGGAGCGATGAGCGGCCTCGTGGCGGGCGGAACGCTGGTCTGCGCCCTGGTCTTCACCGACCACGACCCCGTGTGGGGCGTGAACGCGGGAGCGCTCGCCCTGGGCGTGAACGTGCTGGTGGCGCTGGCCGTCTCCCGGTGGGGCCCGCGGCCACGGCCCGAGGACGCCGCACGGCCCGACGACGAGGTGCTGGCGCGGGATCCCGGCCCGGGTGAGGCCGTTGTCAGTGGCACGGTCTAGCATCGGAACGAGCGGATGACTGAACGACCGTCACGCTGAAGTTCGACCAAGAAGGTTCGACGGAGAAGGACAAGAGAAGGGGGGCCGCGCTGATGAACGCCGTATTCCGTACGCACGTGAGCGTGCTCCTCTTCCTGCTGTCCGAACTGCTGCTCGCGCAGAGCGGCCTGCTCGGCGTGGTCGCGCTCGCCGCGACCACGGCCGTCGCGGCCGCCCTGCTGCTGTCCGCCGTGGCCGCCACGGCCGGCACCGGCGGCCCCCTCACCCCCACGCGAATACGCACCGCGATCCGCGACCGGGAGCTGCGCACGGCGTTCCTCGCCCAGCGCGATCCCGACGGACGGGGCCGACGACGGCCCCGCGCGCCCGGCCGTGCCCTCCCGACGGCCGCGTAGGCGCTCACCGCTCCTCTCCCGCTGAGCCCGCGCGGCTCGTCACGCCCGAACGCTTCTGATTCCGGCACGACGAGACCCGTGGAGGGCTCACCATGTCCGCTTTCCTCTCCCCGCTCCTTTCCTGCCTCACCTCCCTGGCCGAGGCGATCGACCCGCTGTTCGGCGCCTCGGCGACGGCCGTCGCGATCATCCTGCTCACCCTGTGTGTGCGGCTCGCGCTGCACCCGCTGGCCCGCTCGGCGGCGCGCGGTCAGCGGGCCAAGGCCGAACTCGCCCCGCGCATGGCCGAGCTGCGGCGCAAGCACAAGAACGACCCCGAGCGGCTGATGCGGGCGATGCGCGAGGCACACGCGAAGGCGGAGGTGTCGCCCATGGCCGGCGCCCTGCCGTCACTGGCACAGCTGCCCGTCCTGTTCGTGATGTACCACCTCTTCGGCAGCGGCGCGCCCGCCCTGCTGGACCACACGCTGCTGGGCGCGAGGCTGGGCGGCCACTGGAAGGATGCCCCGTTCGGCGCGCAGGGACTGGTGTACGCGGCCCTGTTCGTCGTGGTCGCCGCGGTCGCCACATGGACGTACGTCCGCTCGCGCCGGACGCCGGTGCCGGCCGAGGCCCCGGCCCTGACGAGGTACCTGCCCCTGCTCTCCTTCGGCACACTGATCACGGTGGCCGTGGTCCCGCTGGCGGCCGGGCTCTATCTCGTGACGAGCAGCGCGTGGACGGCCCTTGAGCGGGCGTATCTGACCCGGGGGCTGCCCACGGGCCCGCCCGCCGCCTGAGGGGCTCGCCCCGCCCCGGGACCTGCCTGAGGCGTTCGCCCGCCCCGGGACCTGAGGGCCTCGCTCCGCTTGGCGGGGAAAGACACCGGCCGTCAACAGGCCGAAACCGCCCTTGCGGAGCCCCCCTCCGTTCGCACACGATCAAACGGATCCCTCGATGGCCGTCCCCATCGGCCGACCCGGACGGGCAACCGCCGACCACGACCTCGGGAGACCGGATGAAGCTGCTGCGCACAGGCCCGCCAGGCGGGGAACGCCCCACCCTGCTGGACGACGAGGGTACGCTCCGCGACCTCTCCACCGTCGTGGACGACATCGACGGAAGGCTGCTGGGCGACCGCTCCGCGCTGGACCGCGTACGGGCCGCGGTGGGCGCCCGGATCCTCCCGGCCCTCGACCCGGAGGGCCTGCGGATCGGCCCGCCGGTCGCCCGCATCGGCAAGATCGTGTGCGTGGGGCTCAACTACCACGGCCACGCCGCCGAGCTCGGCGTACCGGCCCCCGGCGAACCGGTCCTCTTCCTCAAGGCACCGGACACCGTCGTCGGGCCGGAGGACCCGGTGCTGGTGCCGCGCGGCAGCGAGAGGACGGACTGGGAGGTCGAGCTGGCCGTCGTCATCGGCCGCACGGCCCGCCACCTGGAGACGGACGCGGAGGCGCTGGCCGCGATAGCCGGGTACGCGGTGGCGAACGACGTGTCGGAGCGGGAGTTCCAGCTGGAACGCGGCGGCCAGTGGGACAAGGGCAAGAACTGCGAGACGTTCAACCCCCTGGGCCCCTGGCTGGTCACCGCCGACGAGGTCCCCGACCCCCAGGCCCTGCGCCTGCGCCTGTGGGTCAATGGCGAGCTGAAACAGGACGGCGCGACGGCCGACCAGATCTTCCCGGTCGCCGAGGTCGTCCGCTACGTCAGCCGCTTCATGACGCTCTACCCCGGCGACATCATCAACACGGGCACCCCCGCGGGAGTGGCGGACGGCCACCCCGACCCCAAGCCGTACCTCCGGGCGGGCGATGTGATGGAACTGGAGATCGAGGGACTGGGCCGCCAGCGCCAGCAGTTGAAGGACGCGTAAGGCGATTCGGGGGAACGGGGGCGTGTGCTGCCCCGTTCGCGCTCCCTGAGTGTGCATATTTTCGGACATGCGCAAGGTATTGGGCGGAACAGGCCGGCACCGGCGTCCGAGACGGTGGCGCGGCCGGCGGCCGCTGGTCGCCATGACCGTGGTGTCCGGTGCGCTGCTGGTGTGCGCGTTCACGGGCCTGGACCGACCGCCCGCGCGCTACGTACCGGTGCACCACCACAGCACACCTCCCCTGGGGGACACGATGGTGCTGGGCGGAGGCCTGGTGCTCGCGGGCTCGGGCCTGGGCCTGATGGTCCTCGTCCGGTCCCGCCAGGGGAGGAGCCGGATGTAGCCGCCCGGCGAGCGGTTCAGCAATGGCGCAGTGTCGCGGTCAGGGCGCTCTTCTCGTCCGGGGTGACCGACAGGCCGTATTTGCTCTTCACCGCGACCCAGGCTTCGCTGTACGGGCATTGCGCGCCGGGCTCGGGTGGCATCCACTGGTCGGGTCGCCTGTCACCTTTGGAGCGGTTGGACGACGCTGAAACAGCGATCAGCTGCGGGGTGTTGGGAGAGATGTCGTTGGCGAACCTCTCCCGCTTGGCGACGTCCCATTTCTCGGCACCGGAGTTCCATGCGGCTTTGAGCGGCACGATGTGATCGATGTCGACGCCCCTGGGTGTGGTGAACGGCGGCTTGTTGTCGTACTCACTCGTCCAACTCCCCGTGAGTACATTGCATTTACCCTTCAGCGTCACCGGCGTCGTGGACTGGTTCTGGAGCACGATCTCCCGCGTGGAGCAGCAGTCCGGACCCTGTTTGATCCAGCAGTCCTTGCTGCCGCTGACCCTGAATTTGGTCCGTGCGTAATTGGCGACCTGCTTGTCCTCGACGGTCAGGTTGTACAGCATCATCCGGGCGTCACCCGCGTTCGGAATGCCGGTCGGCCACTTCGTGGGGGTCCATCCGCCGTGCTTCCGGCCCTTGGGCGCGCTGTCGGGCGGAAGGGCGCCGGAGGAATCGTCGCTGCCCGGCCCCTCGCAGGCGATGTCGTCATCCACCGGCTCGGCGCGCGCGACCGTACCCGGGAGCGCCACGACCAGGACGACGGCACCGATGACGGAAAGCGCTCTCAGACGCCGGCGCACCAGCATGCGGACTCCTTGCTACGGGGTTCTCGTGACGCTCATGCCGTCCGCGCCGTTGCGTCCGTCGTTGAGACATTCGAACGTGGTGCGGGTGGTGAGCTGCAACTCTTCGCCGAGCCGGGTCAGGCACTTGCCCAGGGCCAGCTGGCCGAAGTAGTTCGGGTGCAGGGACTCCTGCTGATCCCCCTGGGAAGCCCAGGGGAGGCCGGAGAAATAGAGATAGGGGATCCAGCGGACCCATTCCGCTTCCTGGGACTTCAGCGGGTTCTTCGTGGAGTTGCCCTCGGTCGCCTGCCGGTCCTCCTTGGCGCAGAGCTCATGGCCGGTGAACGCGTTCTTGACGTCCAGAAAGGTCGCACCCGTTTCGGACGCGGCCCGCCTGAGCCGGTCTCCCATTCCTCCCACGAGGGTGTCCCGGGCCCAGTCCGAATCCGTGTTGTAGAACGGGCAGCCGCCGGAGGTGTACCTCACGTACTTCTCCGGATAGCGGTAGTCCGACCCCGGGGGGATCGGAGCCGGGTAGGACTGCATGACCAGGCGGTAGTCCGCCTCCTCGTAACCGAGGTCTTCCAGCGCCTTGCGGATGTCCTTCAGTGTCCGGGTCACCTTGGCTTCGACCGCGTCCAATTCGCCGCGCATGTCACCCCAGGCGTCCTTGCAGTAGTCGACGAACCACCACGACGGCGCCAGGTATCGCTTCGCACAGGACTCGACGATGTCCTTGAACTTCAGGTCGTTGCCGCCGACCGACACGACGACCATCTTGACCCGGTACTCCCTGGCGAGATCCTTGAGCTGCTCGATCTGCGGGCGCTCGCCTTTCTCGTCGTACGCATGGGTGAACTCGTACGTCGTGGCGCCGGAGCACGCGATGTCGAAGCGCCGCTCCGCAGGAACGCCGGGGTAGGCGGCGGTGGTGATCGGGGCACTGTACGACCGGTCGCACCGGTTGCCGCCCCGGTCGTACGAGGTGTTGCCGTAGACGCGCGGCAGGTAGTGATCGCAGCTGGTCTCGTCGGCATTGCAATAGACCGCGGCGCGATCCGTCCCCCACGCACTGCCACCGGCTCCGGTATCGGCATTCCCGGCCCACCGCCCGGCTTCGCCGGAGAGATAGCTGTCACCCATGGAGACGATGGCGGGCGGGTGCGTACACCCGTCACGCAGGGAAGGCGCGCACGTCCGATGACGGGCGTGCGCGGTTGTCTGAAAGGCGACGGTGATCAGGGCAAGCGTCAGGAAAATGAGCATGAGGCGCCGATGATCCACCGTCAGACCGCGCATCGCCCTCTCCCGGATCGCCCACTCTCGCCAAGATCGACGCTAGGGCGGGCCGGTGATCAGCGCATCAGGAGCGGCGCCATTAGGTGGGCCCGATCCGGTCGTGCTCTACGGCACGGACGAAGGCCGCCCAGGTCCGGGACGGGACGGCGAGGGTGCCTCTGGGGGGCATTTTGCTGTCCCGTATGGATATGAGGTCGTCCGCGAGCCGTATTTCGACACAGTCGGCGCTTTCGTCAGGGCTGTAAGAGGACTTCCGCCATCTGCGGTGGGAGAAATCGTGGCGTATCACAGGATGTACCTCACTCGCGTTCAAGCTCTTGCGCGATGGATGAGATCAGCTCGGCTGACTCCTGTACTGGCAGTGCTGAAGCTTGCAGCTCTCCAAAAGCCTTGCGGTACTTCGCTACCGCCTCGTCTTCGTCCAGGTACAGGTCGCCTCCGAGGTACGACACCTGGACGACATCGAACTCCAGGGGCTCAGGGTAGGAGTACAGGATGAAGGATCCGCCGGTGTTTGTGAACCTGCTCTGCGAGTAGGGGACGACTTGGATCGCCAACTCGGGACTCTGGCTCAGGGAGGCCAGATGCCGCAGCTGATCAGCCATGACCTGGGGCCCACCGATCTGTTGACGGATAACCCCTTCCGTCAAGACACTTGCGTACTTGGGAGGGTTGCCGCGCAGGAAGATGCTCTGGCGGCTCATCCGAATGTCAACAGACAGCCTGAGCTGCTCTTCGGATAGTGGTTGCGATTGGCCTTCGAGTACGGCGGTCGCGTACGCCTGGGTCTGCAACAGCCCTGGAACGACTCGGGACTGGAACGCCGCGATGCTTGCCGCGTCCGACTCCAGCGTCAGCGTCTCTTTGAAGTGGTTCGCGAGCGCCTCGCTGTACCGGTGCCACCAACTGCGTTTGTTCCCTTCGGCCGCGAGAGCGATGAGCCACCTCCGTAGCTTCTCGTCCTCGGCGCTGTAGAGGTTGAGCAAGACCTCAAGCTCAAGCCGAGTGGTACGGAACAGCCCCGTTTCCTGTCGGCTGATCTTTGTCTTGTCGCCGTGGATAGCCTTCGCCGCTTCTTCGGTCGAGATATTGGCCGCTTCTCGAAGTGCTCTCAACTCGGTGCCCAGCCTGCGGCGACGAGCTGTCCGACGGGCGTTCCCCATTGCTTCCTCCCCTGCTGGCAGTGCTTGCTCAGTGTGGTCCAGAACCCAGGCCACAGGCGCGGCGATCACCCACAAGGATGAAGCTGGCCCACTATGGGCCCAACTTTGTTGCGCTAGTCCAAATGGCGGTTCATCGTAGACGTGTGGCTACAGAGCGTAGTTGCATCGACATCAGGGGGAGGCGCGGAGCGATGACGTATCGGAACGGCGCGTTCGTGGTGGATACCCGCGAGGAGCGGATCGGGCAGGTGATCGACAGCGTGGGGAGGCGCGTGCACCTACGCGAACCAGGAGGCGGCCGGGAGTGGGAAGTCCCCTTCTCCGCCCTGCGGTTGGCCACAAGAGATGAGCGGGAAGTGATCGGCCTTCGGCCCCAGACGATCAAACCGTTCCGAGGCTGCGCGGAGTGCCCGGACCTGGCGGCCGCACTGCGCGACGCACAGGCCGGCGCCGACAAACTCAAAGCCGGCAAAGCGGTCCTCGCCCAGCGGGCGCACTGGCGTCTGGAGCACGGACTGTGACCGCCGTAGCGACGCTCGCATGCGCTCACCGCGACAGCTGGACACACACAGGAGGCGAGGCGCAGTGCGGAAGGTGCGGGGTCAGACGGTTCACGGAATACCGCGCGGTGCGCCCACCAGGAATAGCGCAGGCGCTGACCTCACCCCGCACAACCGCCGCGCTCGCGGACCGAGCGGCCGCCGAGTGGCTGATGCGCCGAACCCGCCGCAAGGGGTGGCGCCCCGGAGGGTGACACCATGCGGCGGAGCCACGACAGGAAGGCACGGCCATGGAACAGCCAACCGGGATGCCCCACCACCTCGAACTCTGGGTCCCCGACCTCACTCGCGCGGCGAACACCTTCGGATGGCTGCTGGAAACCCTGGGATACGAGCCGTACCAGACCTGGGAGCACGGCCGCAGTTGGCGGCTCGGATCCTTCTACATCGTCGTCGAGCAGTCCCCGGCACTCACCACCCGGACCCACGACCGCCACCGCCCGGGCCTCAACCACCTGGCCCTCCACGTCGAGAACCGGACCGCGGTGGAGACCATCACCGAAGAGGCGAAGAAACACGGCTGGCGCCTGATGTTCGCCGACCGCCACCCGTACGCGGGAGGGCAATCGCACTACGCGGCGTTCCTGGAGAACGACGACGGCTTCGAGGTCGAACTGGTAGCCCCCGCATAGCAAGTTACGGAAGGAGAGGCCGGACGACCCCGATGTTGCCCACCGGCGGAGGGGGTGGGGCCGGAGGGTGGGGTTCTGGAACGCGGTGCGTCGTCGGGGCACCCAATGCGCGTGACGGTGCCACGCACCGCGTTCCAGGTCCTCAGCCCGGAGGCCACACCCCCGGTCCAGCCACCACCCCAGCCCGGCCGGCGATTGAGGCCGCCCGCCGCAGGCGCAACGCACCCGCAGACGCAAGACGAACCCGCCCCTCCAACAACGGCGAGCCCGCCGCAGGCGCAACGCACCCGGCAGACAAAACGCACCGTCCCCAACAACGGCAAGCCCCCCGCAGCGTCAGCCCCCCGTAACCCCCAGAAACCGCTCCAACCCCGCAACAACCAACGCGTGATCGTCCCCCTGGGCCAGCCCGGAGACAGCGACCACACCCACAACCCCCGTCCCCCGCAGCCGAATCGGAAACGCCCCACCATGCGCGGCATAGCGATCAGGATCGAGACGGGAGTGAGACTCGAAGGTACGCCCCTTGGCCCGGAAGCGCGCCCCGACCAGGAAGGAGGACTCCGCATACCGCTCGACCACCCGGCACTTGCGGTCGATCCACGCGTCATTGTCGGCGGACGTCCCCGGCAGCGCGCAGTGGAAGAGCCGCTGCGAACCCCGCCGGATGGAGACCGTGACCGCCGCACCACGTTCACGAGCAAGGGAAACGAGCAGGGATCCAAGCTCCCAGGCGTCATCGTTCCCGAACCGCTCAAGAACGAGCCGCCGCTCATCGCCCTCCAGGCGAGCAACTTCATCCATCACGCCGAGACTTCCTCATCCATCACACCGAACCTCCTCGACCCGCACGCACGCCGAAACCTCCACGGTCCGTAGGCACGCCGTAACCTCCACGGCCCGTAGGCACGCCGAACCCTCCTCGACCCGCACGGCGCACGGCACACCGCTCAACGCCAACGACCCGAACAGCCTCCAGCCGGCCAACCCCAACCATCAGGCAGCCGCTGCCTCGATCCGCACGACACGTCCCTCATCCGCAGAGGCCCGAGCCGCTTCCAGCACCCGCAGAGCCGCCGCGGCCTCCCGAGCCGAGACCGGCGGCCGACCACCGGAGAGGAGGGCCTCCACCACGGCCGAGTAGTAGGCGGGGTAGTCACCAGGCAAGGTGCGGACGGGTTCGCCGCCACCCGTACGGGGGGACTCCCCGGCACCGATCCGCCCCCAGGCGGATTCGGGCTCGACGCCCCAGGCCGAACGGTCGTCCGACGGACGGAGCCCCTCGCGCAGGGCCGCTTCCTGGGGGTCGAGACCGTACTTCACATAGCCGGCGGAGCTGCCGAGCACCCGGAAGCGCGGCCCGAGTTGGGCGGTGATGGCGCTCACCCACAGATGGGAGCGGACGCCATTCGTGTGGGTGATGGCGATGAACGTGTCGTCGTCGGCCTCGGCGCCGGGCCGGCGGATGTCGACCTCGGCGTACACGGTGGCAGCGGGCCCGAAGAGGGCGAGGGCCTGGTCCACGACGTGGCTGCCCAGGTCGTAGAGGAGCCCGCCGATCTCGGCCGGGTCGCCGGACTCCCGCCAGCCGCCCTTGGGCCGGGGCCGCCACCGCTCGAAGCGGGACTCGAAGCGGAGGACGTCGCCGAGCGAGCCGTCACGGACGAGCTGCTGGACGGTACGGAAGTCGTTGTCCCAACGGCGGTTCTGGAAGGCGCTGAGCAGCAGGCCGCGTTCGTCGGCGAGGTCGGCCAGGGCCTCGGCCTCGGCGGCGGTCGCGGCGAGGGGCTTGTCCACGACGACGGGCAGTCCCGCTTCGAGGGCGGTGCGGGCGAGCGCGACGTGCGTGCGGTTGGGGGAGGCGATGACGATGAGATCGAGCTCGTCGGCGCGGGCGGAGAGGGTGTCCGTGTCGGCGACGGTACGGACACCGGGGTGCTCGGTGACGGCCTGCCGCTGCCGCTCGGGGTTGGCGGTCACGACGGTGTCGAGGACGAGACCGTCGGTCGCGGCGATCAGCGGGGCGTGGAAGACGGAGCCCGCGAGGCCGTAACCGATGAGCCCGACGCGGTAGGGGGTGCGGGGGGTGTCAGGGGTGCCATCCATGCCCTCCACTTTGGCAACGCTGTTGCGAAAGTGCAAGCGGTGACGACAATGGTGAGGTGAGCAGCGCGAACACCCCCGACTCAGACGCGACCCCGGCCGTCCGCCCGGTCACGGCCCCAGGCACCAACCGGACCGCCGGTCGGACCGCTCGCCGCGATGCCGCCTCGGACACGAGCTCGGGCATGAGCCCGGGCGCCCGTCCGGACACGAGCCCGGACACCCGCCCGGTCACGGCCCCAGGCGTCGGCCGGACCGCCGGTCGGACCGCACGCCGGGACGCCGCCTCGGACACCCGCCCGGGCACGAGCCCGGATGCCCGCTCGGGCGCGAGCCCGGATGCCCGCTCGGGCATGAGTCCGGAGGCCCGTCCGGACACGAACCCGGACACCCGCCCGGGCATGAGCCCAGACGCCCGCCGGGACGCCGGCAGGGACACCCGGACCGTCGGCCCAAGCGCCCGCCCCGTCGGCCCGGGTGTCCGGTCGGACGTCCGCCCCGCCGGACCCACGCCGCTCGGCCCGGCCGGGGCGAATCTCGTAGCGCTGCGGGACCACAACACCGCCGTGGTCCTCGGCCTGCTGCGTGACGCGGGGTCGGAGGGTGCCAGCAGGGCCGAGCTGGCGGCGGTCGCGGGCCTGACGCCGCAGGCCGTCAGCAAGATTGGTGCGCGGCTGCGGGCGGCCGGGATGGCCACGGATGCCGGGCGCCGGGCCTCGACGGGCGGCAAGCCGCCGACGCTGCTCCGTCTGGTCCCGGAGGCGGGCCATGCCGTGGGCCTGCACCTGGACCGGGACGCGATGACGGCGACCCTTGTCGATCTGTCGGGCGCCGAGGTGGAGACGCGTACGGCTCCGCTGGCCTTCGGGTCGGGGGCGGAGACGGTGCTGGCCGAGATCGGGGCGCTGCTGGACGGCCTGCTTCCGGAAACCCTCCTGGGCGTCGGGGTCGCCGCGCCGGGCCCGCTCGATCACCGTGGCGGCGTGCTGGGGAAGGTGACGGGGTTCCCGCGGTGGGACGGATACCCGCTGCGGGACGCGCTCGCCGGGCGGCTCGGCGTGCCGGTGGTGATCGACAAGGACACGAACGCGGCGGCGCTGGGGCTGCTGCCGCGCGGCGGGGCGTCGTCCTTCGCCTGTCTCCACCTGGGTACGGGGCTCGGTGCGGGGCTGGTGCTCGGCGGTGCCGTGCACCGGGGGGAGCGGACGGGGGCGGGGGAGTTCGGGCACCAAGTGCTCCAGCTCGACGGTCCGCTCTGCGCGTGCGGCAGCCGTGGCTGCGTCGAGGCGCTCTGCCTGGAGGCGGTGGCGTCGGGGGATGTGGGGCGCGCGGCCTGGCTGTTGGGCGTGGGCGCGAAGAACCTGGTGCGGCTGCTGGACGTCGACCTGGTGCTGCTCGGGGGGAGGACGGTGCTCGCGGATGCCGCCCGGTTCGAGGAGGGGGTGCGGGCGGTGGTCGGCGAGGCGGCCCGGGTGGAGGTGGCGGAGGCGAGGGCCGTGGTGGCGGGCGCGGCCGAGCTCGCGCTGGCGCCGCTGTTCGGCGGAGCGGTCGGTCAGGGGGCGTCCTCCCCCTCCCCGTAGCCGGGGCTCCGCCCCGGACCCCGTGCCCGGTCGCAGGACCCCCGCCCGTACGGATCAAAAGAAAATACGCACATCGAGCGGAATCGCACCCCCACTCAGCCCACCCGAGCCGTGCCGGGCCCCTGGTCTCACGCCCCGCGCTGCCACCGTGTCTCGCGTTCCCGGACCCTCCGGAAAGGTTTCGCGATGTACCTGCCCCGCGCGCTCGTCGTCGGCGCCGTCGCGCTCGCGATCGTTTCGTCGGCGGCACCCACCTACCCCCGGCCGCCCCTCGACCGGGCGCCCGTCCAGTCGCGCTGCGGCCGTCCGGGGAGCGCCACGTTTCCGATCGCCGCGCGGCTGAAGGGCGGGCCGGTCACGTACGAGCGCGGTGGTGACCAGCAGGTCTGGGAGCTGGAGCTGCGCAACGGCACCGGGGCCGACTGCCGGGACGTGCACCCGGTGGCGGTGTTCGCGGACCGGGGCCGCGCGCTGCGGCCGGGCGACATCCGGTTCGACTTCTACGACACGGCCGCCTCCCGCTGGCGGCCGGTGCGCCTCGAGCGGACCGACGAGGCCGAGAACGTCGGGGTTTTCGAAGGCACTTCGCCGGACTTCCCCGGCTTCGCGGTGCCCGCGCACGCCGCCGTGCCCGTACGTGTACGCCTCGGCTTCACCGGCGGCGCGCCCGAGGGGCCGGTCACGTTCAACGTGACCGCCGTGCAGCGGCGCGGTGGGGACGGCGACTGGGTGGGGGAGTCCGACGACTACACCTTCGGCGTCGCGGGCACCGCCGCGAGCGCCGCCCCGGGCGCGGGCCGCGCCGATGACGAGGCGCCCGGCGAAGGGGAGGCCACCGAGGCGGGGCACCGCTCCCTGCTCGCCGACACCGGCTCCCAGCGGCCGCTCTTCGCGATCGGCGCGGCCGCCTTCGCGCTGGTCCTCGCCGGCGGTTCCATGATCTTCGGGGCGCGGCGCGCACGGCGCTGAGGTGCGAGGATCGCGCCGTGGACTTCATGGACTACCCCGGCGGCACCGGGGAGCAGACACCCGGCGCCGCACCCGGCGCGCCCATCCGCGCCGGCATTCCCGAGCACGGCCGCATCCCGAAGTATTACGCGGTCAAGACCCGAGTGGCCGCCCTGCTCGACGAGTTGGGCGAGGGCGAGCCGCTGCCGACCGAACGCGACCTCGCGGTGCGCTTCGAGGTGTCACGCGAGACCGTCCGCCAGGCCCTGCGTGAACTGCTGCTGGAGGGGCGGCTGCGGCGCGCGGGGCGCGGCACGGTCGTCGCGGGGCCCAAGCTGGAACAGCCCCTCGCCCTCGCCAGCTACACCGAGGGCGTCCGCAGGCAGGGCCGCCGGCCCGGCCGCTCCCTCATCGGGCTCGACCGCTTCCCCTGCCCGCCCGCCCTCGCGCCCGACCTCGGCGTCCAACAGGGCGCGCCTGTCTGGCACATGGAGCGCGTACTGCTCGCCGACGACGAGCGGGTCGGCCTGGAGAGCACCTATCTGGCGGTCGAGCGCGTGCCGCGCCTGGACACCGGCTTCGAGCCCGACTCCTCCTTCTACGGCTATCTCCACGACCACCTCGGCATCTCCTTCGGCGACGCGGACGAGCGGCTGGAGACCGTCCTGGCCACGCCGCGCGAGGCCCTCCTCATCGGCACCCCGCCCGCGCTGCCGATGCTGCTGATCCACCGGCTGTCCCGGGACACGGAGGGCCGCCCGCTGGAGCGGGTGCGGTCGCTCTACCGGGGCGACCGCTTCTCCTTCACCACACATCTCGGAACGAAACGGTAGGAGTAGACCGCCCGGCACCCCCCTCGTATGTAACGTAATGATAACGGGTCTAGGCCAACTTTGACAGCCCGTTCACCGTCCCGTCGCTGTGCGGACCGCTTCGGGTCACCCGCCCCGACGAACGTTCCCGGCATGCGAGTCATAGTCGTCGGAGCCGGCGTGCTGGGAACCCTGCACGCCTGGCACGCAGTCCAACGCGGCCACGAGGTCGTCCACATCGAGCGCGAGGCCGAGGCCCGGGGTGCCTCGGTCCGCAACTTCGGCCTGGTCTGGGTCAGTGGCCGGGCCGGTGGTGAGGAACTGGACACGGCCCTGCGCGCACGGGATCTCTGGGCGGAGATCGCCGACGGCGTCCCCGGCCTCGGCTTCCGGGCCAACGGTTCGCTGACGGTCGTCACCAACGAGGCGGAGCTGGCCGTCGCCCGAGCCGCCCTCGCCCGCCCCGACGCCGCCGCCCGCGGCTTCGCCCTCCTCGGGCCCGAGGAGACCCGCGAGCTCAACCCCGCCCTGCGCGGCGACTTCCGCGGTGCCCTGTGGTGCCCGCGCGACGCCGCCGTCGAACCGCGCACCGCCCAGCGCGCCCTCAAGGACGCGCTCCTCGCCTCCGGCCGCTACACCTTCCTCGGCGGCCGCGAGGTCCGCGAGACCATCGGCGAGCACGCCGTCCGCGACGACCACGGAGTCACCCACACCGGTGACGCCGTCGTCCTCTGCACCGGCGCCTGGCTGGGCGGCCTGGTCCGCGAGCTCGCACCCGACCTGCCCGTACGCCGCGTACGCCTCCAGATGATGCAGACCGCGCCGCTCGGCGAGCCGCTCACCACCTCCGTGGCCGACGCCGACAGCTTCCGCTACTACCCCGCCTACGGCGGCCCCGCCCTGGACGCGCTGGCCGCCGCGCAGAGCCAGCCGCCCGTCGCCGCCGAGCACCGGATGCAACTGCTCATGGTCCAGCGGGCGGACGGCGGGCTGACGATCGGCGACACCCACGAATACGAGGCGCCGTTCGCCTTCGACGTCGACGAGGACCCGTACGAACACCTGACGACCGTCACCGAAACGCTACTCGGCCGGCCCCTGCCGAAGATCCGGCGCCGCTGGGCCGGGGTGTACGCGCAGTGTGTCGACACCACGCGCGTCGTGCACCGGCAGCGGGTGCGCGAAGGGATCTGGCTGGTGACCGGGCCCGGCGGGCGCGGCATGACCTGCGCGCCCGCCATCGCCGAGACCACCGCGAACGAACTGGGCTGGTGAAGGAGATGACTTCCGTGACCGACGGGAAGAACGCGACGATCGGGCTCGTCGTCCTGGACATGGCCGGCACGACCGTCGCCGACGGAGGACTCGTCGAGCGGGCCTTCGAGAGCGCCGCGGCCGAGCTCGGCGTACGGCCCAGGTCGGCGGAACACGCCGCCCACCTCGCCCATGTCCGCGCCACCATGGGCGAGTCGAAGATCTCCGTCTTCCGGCACCTCTTCGGCGACGAGGAGCGGGCGCAGCGGGCCAACACGGCCTTCGAAGCGGCGTACGGACGGCTGGTCGGCGAGGGGCACTGCGCCCCCGTGCCCGGCGCCCGCGCCGCGATCGAACGCCTGCGGGCCGAAGGCCGGACCGTCGTCCTGACCACGGGTTTCGCCCGCGTCACCCAGGACGCGATCCTCACCGCCCTCGGCTGGACCGGCCTCGCCGACCTCACCCTCTGCCCCGCCGACGCGGGCCGCGGCCGCCCCTTCCCCGACATGGTCCTCACCGCGCTGCTGCGCACCGGCGCCGTCGACGCCGTCCAGCGGATCGCGGTCGCGGGAGACACCTCCTACGACATGCTCTCCGGGCGCCGGGCCGGCGCGTCGCTCGTGGCGGGAGTGCTCACCGGGGCGCACGACGAGACGGCGCTACGGGCCGCCGGCGCCACGGCCGTCCTGCCGTCGGTCGCCGAACTGCCCGACCTGATAGCGGAGTACGAGTCGTGACGACCACCACCACGAGCGGTGGCATCCGCTTCGACGGGGTCTCCGTCGCCTACGGCGACACCGTCGTGCTCGACTCGCTCGACCTCACCGTCGAGCCCGGCGAGGTCATGGCACTCCTGGGCCCCTCCGGCTCCGGCAAGACCACCGCGCTGCGCGCTGTCGCCGGGTTCGTCCGGCCGGCCTCCGGACGGGTGCTGATCGGAGGCCGGGACGTGACGGAGCTGCCGCCGCACCGGCGCGGCATCGGCATGGTCGTCCAGCAGTACGCGCTCTTCCCGCACCTGCGCGTCGACGCCAACGTCGCCTTCGGCCTCAAGGCGCGAAAGGCGCCCCGCGACCGGATCGCCGGGCGGGTCGCCGACGCGCTGGAGATGACCGGCATGAGCGCGTACGCCAAGCGCTATCCGCGCGAACTCTCCGGCGGCCAGCAGCAGCGCGTCGCCATCGCGCGGGCACTCGCCGTCCGGCCGGGAGTGCTGCTCCTCGACGAACCCCTCTCCGCGCTCGACGCGCAACTGCGCGGCGACATGCTCGCCGAGCTGGGCCGGCTGCACCGGGACCTGCCGGACGTCTCCATGCTCTACGTCACCCACGACCAGTCCGAGGCCCTCACCCTCGCCGACCGCATCGCGGTCATGGACCGCGCCCGCCTCCAGGACTGCGGCACGCCGCGGGAGTTGTACCGGTCGCCGGGCAGCGCTTTCACGGCGTCGTTCGTCGGCAGTGCGAATCTGTTGCGCGGTGTGTGGTGCGGGACGGGTGTGGTCGAGGTGGGTGGGGCACGGCTTCGTGTCCGCGAAGGCAGAGGTACGGGTGAGGTGACGGTCTGCGTGCGGCCGCATCTGATCGGGCTGGGGGAGCCGGACGGTTCCGATACCAATGTGCTGCGGGGGACCGTCACGGGGCTTCAGTGGCGCGGTGCGTCGCACCGGGTGACGGTGGCGCTGGCCGACGGGGCCGAAGTGACAGCTGAGGTGCCGGAGCTTCGGGTGGTGCCGGTGTTGGGGGAGCGGTTGGCTGTGCACTTCTCTTCCGGGGACGCGGTGGTGGTGGCCGATGCGTAGCGTTCGGGCCGAGGGTTTTTCCCCTACCCGCCCCTTCCCGAAACTGGGGCTCGCGCCCCAGACCCCCGGCCACCGGTCCGTTGCCACCTGCGGCGGGAGCGCCCTTCGGGCGCGTCCTCAATCGCCGGACGGGCTTGATCTTGCGGACCGTGCTCCGAAAACCGCGGGTCCGGGGCGGAGCCCCGGTTCGGGAAGGGGCGGGGTGGGGGAAAAGCCCGCCGCAGGCGGTGAACCGGCCCGCAGCCGACGCGCCCTATGGATCCTGCCCCCGCTCATCGCGCTGGCGCTCTTCTTCCTCTACCCCCTCGCCCTCGTCGTCCGGCAAGCCGACGGCTACGGCGAGATCTTCCGGCAGACCGCCTTCCGCGAAGCCCTCTGGAACACGGTCACCATCGCGGCAGGCGCCAGCGCAGGTGCCCTCGTGCTGGGATTCACCCTGGCGCTCGTCATCGCCTTCGTGCCGTTCCCCGGCGCCAAAGCGCTGAGCCGGTTCATCGACATCTTCCTCGCGTTCCCCTCCTTCCTCATCACGCTCGCCCTGCTCTTCGTCTACGGCTCCCGCGGCATGGCCAACGGACTGTGGACGGACGTCACGGGGGCCACCGACGGGCCGTTCGACTTCCTGCACACGCCCTGGGGCGTACTGCTCGCGGAGATCACCTACTTCACACCGCTCGTCATGCGGCCCCTGCTCGCCGCCTTCTCGCAGGTGGAGACCGCGCAGCTGGAGGCCGCGGCCTCGCTGGGGGCGCGGGCGCCGCGGATCGTGCGGCAGGTGATCCTGCCCGAGGCGCTCCCGGCGCTCGCGGCGGGCGGCAGCCTCGTACTCGTCATGTGCCTCAACGAGTTCGGGATCGTGCTGTTCACCGGGGCGAAGGGCGTCACGACCCTGCCGATGCTGGTCTACAGCAAGGCGATCCTGGACGGCGACTACACCGGCGCGTGCGTCGTGGCCGTGGTCAACGTCGCCCTGTCCGTCGCGCTGTACGGCCTCTACCGCCTGCTCGTCACCGGAAAGGGAGGTGCCGGCCGTGCTCGTGCATAGCCGCCTCGCCCGCTGGACCGTCCGGACCGTCTTCTTCGCGCTCTTCCTGCCCGTCTTCGCGCTGCCGTTCCTCGTGGTCCTCGCCGCGTCCTTCGCCACCAACTGGAGCGGTGCGCTCCCCTCCGGTGCGACACTGACGCACTATCAGGACATCGCGCGGGGCGACTCGTTGAGCGCGCTGACCACCAGCCTGCTGACCGCCGTCGCGGCGAGCACCCTCGCGCTCGTCACCGGCACCTGGGCCGCCCTCGCGGCGGAACGCCTGGGGCGCCGCGTACGCCGCGTCGTCGACGCCCTGTTCATGCTGCCGGTCGCCGTGCCGTCCGTCGTGGTCGGGCTGGCGCTGCTGGTCGCCTTCTCGGAGCCGCCGCTGCTGCTCAACGGCACCCGCGAGATCGTCGTCGTCGCGCACACCGTGCTGGTCACGGCCTTCGCCCACCAGTCCGTGACCGCCGCGCTCGCCCGCCTCGACCCCGCCTACGAACAGAGCGCCGCGAGCCTCGGCGCCCGGCCCTCCTACGTCCTGTGGCACGTCAAACTGCCCCTGCTCCTGCCGTCCCTGACGGCGGCCGCGGGGCTCTGCTTCGCCCTGTCCATGGGGGAGTTGAGCGCCACGATGATGCTCTACCCCCCGGACTGGCTGCCCCTGCCCGTCAAGATCTTCGGCACCACGGACCGCGGTGCCCTCTTCGCCGGAGCCGCGCTCGCCGTCGTCCTGATGGTGACGACGCTCGCCGTCCTGCTCGGCGTCTCCCGCGTCCGCACCAGGGCGTCCTACCGATGACCGCCCCGAACCAAGGAGCACGACACGTCATGGCCCGCTTCCCCCAGCCGCTCACCGCCGCCGTCCTCGGGGCCGCCGTCCTCGCCACGACCCTGACCGGCTGCGGCGGCACGTCCGGCGCGGACGCCAAGGAGATCACCGTCTACAGCGCGGACGGTCTCAAGTCGGAGGACGGATCCGGCTTCTACGACAAGGTCTTCAAGAGTTTCGAGGAGAAGACCGGCATCAAGGTGAAATACGTCGAGGGCGGCTCCGGCGAGATGGTGCAGCGCCTGATCCGGGAGCATTCCAACAGCAAGGCCGACGTGGTCGTCACCCTGCCGCCGTTCATCCAGCAGGCGGACAACAAGGGACTGCTCGCCCGCTACGAGCCCGCGGGTGCGGACAAGGTCGCCGATGGCGACCGGTCGACCGACGGCACCTGGACCTCCGTGGTCGACAATTACCTGTGCTTCATCCACAACACCCAGGAACTGAAGGACCCGCCGAAGACCTGGGACGACCTTCTGGACAGCCGGTTCAAGGGCAAGGTGCAGTACTCCACGCCCGGGGTCGCCGGTGACGGCACCGCCGTACTGATCAAGGCACTTCACGACTTCGGCGGTCAGGACGCCGCCATGGACTACTTCAGGAAACTCCAGAAGAACAATGTCGGTCCCTCCTCCTCCACGGGACAGCTCGCCCCCAAGACGGACAAGGGCGAACTCCTCGTCGCCAACGGCGACGTCCAGATGAATTTCGCGAACATGAAATCCATGCCCCATCAGGGCATCTTCTTCCCGGCCGGGAGCAACGGAAAGCCCACCACGTTCGCCCTCCCCTACGCCGCGGGACTGGTGAAGAACGCCCCGCACACCGCACAGGCCAAGAAATTCCTGGATTTCCTGCTCTCCGACGAGGTGCAGCAGCAGGCATCGTCCGTGGCCGGTGGATTTCCCGCCCGCGCGGACGTCAAGGCCGCCGACCAGAACGCCACCGCACTCGCGAAGATCATGAAGGGCGTGGAGATATTCCGCCCCGACTGGGCACAAATCAACCGGAACCTTGTCTCGTACGTCGACGCGTGGAAGAAGGCGACCGGAAGCTGATTAGGCTGGAGGCGTCGGGACGGCGCACGAGCGGTGCCGCCCCGGCGTTCCCCAGCCCCGGCACGGGGCGGAAGACGGCAGGAGTCCCACCGTGGCAGAGCGCAAGCCGATCGAATCCTGGCTCACCGACATGGACGGTGTGCTGATGCACGAGGGCATTCCGGTGCCCGGGGCCGACGCCTTCATCAAGCGGCTCCGCGAATCCGGCAAGCCCTTTCTCGTCCTGACCAACAACTCCATCTACACCCCCCGGGACCTGCACGCCCGGCTGGAGCGGATCGGGCTGGACGTGCCGGTGCAGAACATCTGGACCTCCGCGCTGGCCACCGCGAAGTTCCTCGACGACCAGCGGCCCGGCGGCACCGCCTACGTCATCGGCGAGGCCGGGCTCACCACCGCGCTGCACGACATCGGCTACGTCCTCACCGACGCGGAGCCCGACTACGTGGTGCTCGGCGAGACCCGCACCTACAGCTTCGAGGCGCTCACCAAGGCGATCCGGCTGATCAACGGCGGCGCCCGCTTCATCGCCACCAACCCCGACGAGACCGGGCCCTCCGCCGAGGGCGCGCTCCCGGCGACCGGCTCCGTGGCCGCGCTGATCACCAAGGCGACCGGCCGGGAACCGTACTTCGTCGGCAAGCCGAACCCCCTGATGATGCGGGCCGGGCTCAACGCGATCGGCGCGCACTCCGAGACGAGCGCGATGATCGGCGACCGGATGGACACCGACGTGCTGGCCGGCCTGGAGGCGGGCATGGAGACGTTCCTGGTCCTGACCGGACTGACGCGCCCCGAGGACGTCGACCACCACCCCTTCCGCCCCTCCCGCGTCGTCGACTCCATCGCGGACCTCGTCGACCTCGTCTGAGCGCAGCGGTCCGGCAATGGGCTGGTTCCGCGACCGGACGGAGCAATGGCGCCACGCAGCGGATGCGGCGCCCCGCGAAGGCGAGTGAGTCTCTGGGATACCAGGAGGTTTCCCATGGACCCAGCCCGATCCGCTCTGTGCGCCGCTCTGGCGGCTCTCGCCGTGTGCGCGGCGCCCGCGTACGCCCAGGACGGCCCCGTGACCATGCCCGGCGCGGTCTCCCTGACGCCCGTGACCGGCACCCCCGGCTCGCGCGTCCAGCTGCGCGTCGCGGGGTGCGCCACCGACAAGGCGACCGCGACCTCCCCGGCGTTCGTCACCGACGCGCGGCTCGCCAAGGACCGGGCGGGACTCTTCGCGGAGACCACCGTCCGTTCGACCGCGGCGCCCGGCACCTACGCGGTCAGGGTCCGCTGCGACGGCCGCGACGGCACCGGAGAGGGCCGGCTGACGGTCGTCGCCCATGAGGACGCCCGGTCCCCCGAGCACGCCGGCCGCGCCGTGCGCCGCCCTCCGGCGCCCTCGCCCGTGGCACCCGTACCGGCCGGTGGCGGCGGCACCGCGGCCGCCGCCGATCCCCCCGGCGTCCCCGGCCTCGTCCTCGCGGGCGGCACCGCGCTGGCCGCCGCCGGGGTGACCTGGTACCGCCGCCGGACCCCCGTCGGCCGACGGTGACGGAAGGGCGGCCGCCGAGATGTCCGAAGAGCGCAGCAGCGGCCACGGCCGCCTCCTGACCGGAGTGGCCTGGGCCGCGCTGCTGGTGGCCCTGTGGCTCTGGGGGCGTGAGATCACCGACGGGACCGTGACCACCACCCCCACGGCCGGTGACGTCGCCGCCGCGGGACGCCCGAGCGCCCACCCGCTGCCCCCGGCCCACGCCCCGCTCCCGCCGGCCGGCCCCCGCGGCCTCGTCATCAAGTCCGTCGGCGTCAGGGCCCCCGTCGAGGACCGCGGCCTCGACCCGCTGGGCGCGGTCGACCCGCCCCCGTACCAGCGGGCGGGCGCCGTCGGGTGGTACCGCGGCGGACCGCGGCCCGGCTCGCCCGGCGCGGCCGTCCTCGTCGGCCACGTCGACACCGACCACGCTCCCGCCGTCTTCTACGACCTCGCCGCCCTCAAGCGCGGCGCCACCGTCACCGTCGACCGCGCGGACGGCTCCACCGCCGAGTTCACCGTCGAGGACGTCTCCGTCTTCACCAAGGAGCACTTCGACGCCCACCGCGTCTACGGCCCGCGCCGGGCGAACCGCGCCGAGCTGCGCCTGATCACCTGCGGCGGCACCTACGACCGGGCCCGCCGCTCCTACAGCGCCAACGTCGTCGTCTCCGCCTACCTCACCGGCACCGGACATGCCTGACCCCGCCGCACGGCCCTCCCCTGCTCCAACAGGGCGACTTGACACCGGGTCATCCCCCGACCGCCCACGGCGGCGGCGTTTTCTGTGCAAGCATGGAAAAGACCGGTCATGTCCCGTGGTGGCGGGGGGACACCCCACAGGAAGTACACCCAAGGGGGAATGGATGTACGGCAGCTACACCGGCCGCACATGTCGTGCCCGTACGGCCCGTACAGGAGCCGGAGCCGCGGTGGCGGCCCTGCTGCTGCTCGCCGGATGCTCATCCGATTCCTCCTCCGCGGAGCCGCCGAAGGCCGCCGACGCGCCGCCCCGGCAGCCCGCCCAACTGCCCAAGTCACGGGTCCCCTTCTGGGTGAACCCCGAGTCCACCGCCTCCAAGCGGTCGGCCGAGCTCCGCAAGGACGGCAGCACCGACAAGGCCGACCTCCTGACGAAGATCGCGGCCCAGCCGGTCGCGGAGTGGATCGGGGTGGACGACCCCGAGGGCCAGACCCGCGGTTACACGGAGGCGGCGACCGCCGCCGACCGGGTCGCGCTGCTCGTGCTCTACAACATCCCGCACCGCGACTGCGGTCAGTACAGCCAGGGCGGCGCCTCCGACGGGAACACCTACCGCGATTGGCTCGACAAGGCGGCCAAGGGCATCGGCGACCGCGGCGCGACCGTGATCCTGGAGCCGGACTCCCTGCCGCACATGGAGGACGGCTGCACCCCCCAGCAGTTCCACGAGGAGCGGTACGCCCTGCTCAAGGAGGCCGTGGGCAAGCTCAAGGCACTGCCCCGCACCAAGGTCTATCTGGACGCCGGCAACTCCAGCTGGGTCACGCCCGCCGACCGGATGGTGGATCCGCTGAAGCGGGCCGGCGTCGACCAGGCCGACGGATTCGCCCTCAACGTCTCCAACTTCCAGACCACGCAGGACAACAAGGAATACGGGCGAACCCTCTCCGCCCTCCTGGGCGGCAAGCACTTCGTCATCGACACCAGCCGCAACGGCAACGGCCCGCTGTCGGGCGCCGACCACGAGAAATCCTGGTGCAACCCCTCGGGCCGGGCACTGGGCGAGCCGCCGACGACGCGCACGGGTGACGCGCTCGTCGACGCGTATCTGTGGGTCAAGCGGCCGGGGGAGTCGGACGGCACGTGCAAGGGGGGCCCGGAGGCGGGCCAGTGGTGGGAGAAGTACGCGCTGGAGCTGGCGCGTAACGCGAAGTGATTTCACCGGGGTTGGGTGCGGCCCGTTGCCGCACCTTCAGCCCGTCCGGCGTTTGAGGACAGCGCGCGAAGCGTGCTTCGGGGGTCTGGGGGCTTGCCCCCAGTTTCGGGAAGGGGCGGGGTGGGGGAAAGCCCGCCGCAGGCGCCGAC
>NZ_JBFBBD010000020.1:0-102450 GCF_040689515.1 Streptomyces sp. NPDC051173 | reverse complement strand
ACCGAACGCCTGGCCGAGGCCGACGCGGTGGCCTCGGTCGGCTCCAAGGGCGACAGCTACGACAACGCCCTGGCCGAGGCGTTCAACAGTCTGTTACGCGTGGGGTTTCCCAGCCTGTTGGCGCGTTGTGGTGTCGATGGCGGTGATGGCCGCGGCGGGGCAAAGGTCGGCGGCTTGGTGAGCCGCGGCGTGGTGGGCAGATGCCGGCTCCGTGTGGAGGAGGACCACCCGGCCGTCCTCGTCGCCCTGGTCGAATACCGTGGGGGCGGTCAGTGCGCACATCCCGGCGCCGACACATCGGTTACGGTCAACGGTGATGGTCAGGGCGACGGCCATCGGGCTACTCCTTGTCCCAAGTGACGGGGAGGCTCTGTACGCCGTAGACGTTCGTGCTGACGCGCAGCGGTACCTCCTCCTGCGGGACGGCCAACCGCAACGTCGGGAAGCGGGTGACCAGTGCCAGGAAGGCGACGCTCATCTCGACGCGGGCCAGCTGCTGGGCTAGGCACTGGTGGACGCCGTGGCCGAAGGCTAGATGCCCGATGGCCTTGCGGTGCAGGTCGAGGTGGTCGGGCTCCGGGTACTTCGCCGGATCGCGGTTGGCGGCCGGGAAGGAGACGACGACCGTCTCACCAGCCTTGATCAGCTGGCCGTCGATCTCGACGTCTTCCAGCGCGGCCCGCAGCCCCAGTTCGGCAATGGTGAGATAGCGCAACAGCTCCTCGACGGCTTGGCCGGCGAGACTCGGATCGCTGCGCAGGGCGGCGGACTGGTCAGGGTTGCTCAGCAGTGCGAAGGTGCCGAGCCCGAGCATGTTGGCGGTGGTGTCGATCCCGGCCGCCAGCAGGAGAAAGCCGACCCCCAGCAGTTCCTTGTCGGTGAGATCGCTGTCGGTGAGTTCGCTGAGTATGTCGTCGGTAGGGGCGGTGCGCTTGGCGGCCACCAGCTGCGCGAGGTACGCCTGGATAGCTGTGAATGCGGCCAGCTTGTCGGCCATGTCCCCGCTGAAGATCGCCGCGGCCTGCTCCTGGAAGGAGTCCCGGTCCTGGTACGGCACCCCCAGCAGCTCGCAGATTATGATCGCGGGGATGGGCTGGGCGAACGTGGTGACCAGGTCCGCTGTCGGCCCGGCCTTTTCCATGGCGTCCAGGTGCTCGGCGGTGACCTGCTCGACTCGTTCGGTGAGTAATTGCATCCGCCGGACGGTGAACTTGCCTGCCAGCAGTTTCCGGTAACGGCCGTGCTGTGGCTCGTCCATGTTGATGAACTCGCCGGGAGCCGCCGGAGGCATCTCTATGTCGCCTAAGTCCATGGACGGGTTGTGTATGAGCTCCTTGCGGGAACTCAGCCGTGCGTCGGCCAGGATCGCGCGGCACACGGAGTACCCGGTGGCCAGCCAGCCGATGTGTCCGCCGGGGAAGCGCACTCGGCGCAGCGGTTGCTCCTCACGGAACTGCGTCATCTCGGTGGGCGGGTCGAAGGGGCAGCCCGTGCGGCGGTCGGTCGGCCGCGTCACCAGCTCTAAGTGCTGCGCCGCGTCGTGGGCGGAGTGCGTTGACGGTTCGTTGTGCATGGTGTCCTCCGGTATTGAGTGCTGAGCACTACGCGGTAAGTGCTGAGTACCGACTGCACGCGGGCGAGCCTCTTCGTCTCGAGGTTGGGGATGAGGTGGCGGTGGATGCAGGGAATAACGCGCGTACCACCTTTCACGCGATCACTTCTCGGCTACCGGGACCGCTGCACGGGCCGATCCGTCTCCTGCACAAGAGCCCGCTGGAGCGGACTGTTCGGCCACCGTCCCGCTTTTCCCGGCTGTCGGCAGGATCCTGTTCAGCAGGGGACCGGCGAGCGCTGTGGTCGTCACCGCCATCACCACCATCAGCGAGTACAGCGTCGCGTCCAGCAGGCCCAGTTCCAACCCCACGCCGAGCACCACCAGTTCGGTGAGGCCGCGCGTGTTCAACAGGGCGCCGAGCGCGGCCGCGGGCCGACGGCCGGAACCACCGAGACGCGCCCCGAGGTACGCGCCGAGGAACTTTCCGACCATGGCCACCACGAGGATGGCGACCAGGGCGCCGAGGTCCGCGAGGGCCAGTTGGGAGAGGTTGACCCTGAGCCCGGTCAGCACGAAATACACGGGCAGCAGGAGCAGTCTGGACAGCGGCTCCATCCGCTGCAGCGCGCCCTCGCGCAGTGTGCTGCCGCCATCCCGCGGAACGACGGCGCCGAACAGGAACGCTCCGAAGATGTAGTGCAGGCCCAGCCACTCGGTGCAGGCCGATGACAGCAGGAGCCCGACCAACATCAGCACCAGGAGGTGCACGTCCTCGCCGGAGCCCCCGGATTCCCTGCCCCGAGCCTTCTTGCGCCTGCTCAGTTCTCTCGCCTTGCGGAGCAGGGGGCGGATGACAGTGATCATCAGGACGACGTACGGCACCAGCAACATGAGTCGCCAGTCGAGGTCCTTCCCCGCAGCCATCGCAGCCACCACCGCCAGCAGGATCCAGACCATCAGATCGGTCATGGCCGCGCACGCCAGGGCGGTCGCGCCGATCCGGGTGCGGGTCAGCCCGTGGTCGGCGATGATCCGGGCGAGTACGGGGAACGCCGTCGCGGCCATGGCGACCGCGAAGAACAGCACGAATCCCGGAAGGGGGCCTTGGCGGTGCGCACCCGCCAGCAGCCACGCGAGCGCGGCACCCAGAGCGAGCGGCAGCACTGTCGAGAAGGCGGTCACCCACAGCGTGATCCGGCTGCGTCCGCGGAGGACGCCGAGATCGATCTCCGACCCGACGGCGAACATGAACAGCGTGAGGCCCACGTCGGCGAGCGTGCTCAGCAGGGACCGCACATCGGCAGGGAAGAGGGTGCCCGCGAGGTGCGAGCCGAGCAAAGTGGGCCCCAGCAGGACGCCGGCGAGTATCTCGCCGATGACCGCCGGCTGGCCCAACGCCCGCGCGACCGCCCCCAGAACATGCGCCAGTCCGAGGATCAGGGCCAGGTCAAGGAGGAGGTAGAGCGTCTGCGACTGTGTCACCGGGAGGGGTCTTCCTCGGCCCCCGGTGAGCTGCTGCCGGTCGGCCGGGGACCGGAAGGCCGGTTCTCACCGGGCAGGACGACGTGTGCGGTGCCTTTGGCCAAGTCGATGCGCGTCCGTGGCGGGGCGCCGTCGCCCTCCTCGTCACGGAGCACTTCCTGTAGCTGCTGCTGCTCCATCTCAACCAGCTTGTTGCCGTTGAAGATGAGGTTGAACTGGTCGAACGCGGCGCCGGTCACAGGGCGCCGTGAACCGCTGCGCCGGAAGAGGATGCTGCGCCCCTTGAAGAAGCGCCGCAAGACCAATTCCGTTCCGCAGCATATGAACAGTAACAACGCGAGCGCGGGGAGAACGGCCCCGCTCCACACAGCTGATGACATTGGTAAGGCCTCCTGCCGACGAGTCGACACTATCCACCAACCGGAACCCGTTCCCGCAAGATCTGGTGTCCCGTTTCGTCCAGTGCCGTCTCGGACCTTGCACGGCATGCCGACACGACAGAGCCTCCAGTGGAGATTAGCGCCTGCGCAGCCCGAGGAGAATTGATGATCCCGCTCTCGCACGCACAGCAGCGACTGTGGTTCCTCAACCGGTTGGAAGGGCCCAATGCCACCTACAACATGCCGGCCGTGCTCCGGCTGACGGGTGAGCTCGACCGGACCGCACTCGTCGCGGCGCTGCACGACCTCATCGACCGGCACGAGCCGTTGCGCACGGTCTTCGTCAGCCACGACGACGTGCCCGGCCAGCGGATCCTCGCCCCGGGCGAGGCCCGCCTGGAGGCGGCCGTCACCGAAGTCACACCGGAGGAGCTGGACGGCGAACTCGCCGAGCTGGCCGCTGAAGCCTTCGACCTGGAGGCGGAGATACCCATCCGGGCACGGCTGTTCGCCCTGTCCGAGCGCGAGCACGTGCTGGCTCTGGTGATCCATCACATCGCCGCGGACGGCTGGTCGATGGCCCCGCTCGCCCGTGACCTCACCGCGGCGTACGAGGCCCGCCGTGCCGGGCGGGCGCCCGACTGGCCGGAGCTGCCAATCCAGTACGCGGACTACACCCTGTGGCAGCAGGAGCTGCTCGGCAGCGAGGACGACCCGGAATCCCTGATCAGTGAGCAGGTCGAGTACTGGCGCAAGGCGCTGGCCGGGCTGCCGGACGAGCTACGGCTGCCGGTGGACCGACAGCGCCCCGCCGCGCCCGGCAATCAGGGCGGCAACGTCCCGTTCCAGGCGAGTGCGGAGCTGCACCGGAGGCTGTCCGAACTGGCCGCGCGGTCGGACGCCAGCCTGTATATGGTGGTGCAGGCGGGGCTGGCCGCACTGCTGAGCCGACTGGGCGCCGGCACGGAAATCCCCCTTGGCTCGCCGATCGCTGGCCGCACCGACGAAGGGCTGGACGAACTGGTCGGCTTCTTCGTCAACACCCTGGTGATGCGCCTCGACACCGCAGGCGATCCCTCGTTCCGCGAGCTCATCGCCAGGTCCCGGGAGACGGCGCTGGGGGCGTACGCGAACCAGGAGCTGCCGTTCGAGCGGCTGGTAGACATCCTCCGCCCGGACCGGACCCTGGGCAGGCACCCGCTGTTCCAGGTGATGCTGGCGTTCCAGAACAACACGCTGCCGCAGCTGCGGCTGCCGGGGCTGGTCGTGGAGGGCGAGCAGCTGTACACCGAAACCTCCAAGTTCGACCTGGCGTTCAGCATGGGCGAGCAGTTCGACGGCGACGGGCGGCCGCTGGGACTGGGCGGCACGATCGAGTACGCCACCGACCTGTTCGACCGGGAGAGCGTGGAGCGGCTCGGCGCCCGCCTGATCCACATCTTCGAGGCGATGGCCGCCGACCCCGACCAGCAGGTCGACACCGTGGACGTGCTGCTGCCGGGCGAGCGGCAGCAGGTGCTGGAGACGTGGAACCGGACCGAGCAAGAAGTCCCCGCGGCCGGGTTCGCGGAGCTCTTCCGCTCCCGAGCCTCCGCGGCCCCGGACGCCACCGCGCTGGTGTCCGAGACGGCCACGCTGACTTACGGCGAGCTCGACGCCGCCGCCAACCGGCTGGCCCGGCTGCTTGTCGAGCGTGGTGCAGGCCCGGGGCAACTGGTGGCGCTGGCGCTGCCCCGGTCGGTGGGGCTCGTGACGGCGATGCTCGCCGTGGCCAAGTCCGGGGCCGCCTACCTCCCGGTCGACACCGGCTATCCGGCCGAGCGCATCGCGTACATGCTCGAAGACTCCCACCCGGTGCTGACGGTGACGACCGGGGCGCTGACCGGGCGGTTGCTGGCCGGCAGCCCGGTCCTCGTGCTTGACCACGAGCACACCGTCACCGAGCTGGACCGATGCAGCGCGGACGACCTGCCGTCGAACCGGACGCTCAGCAGCCCGCTCTACGTGATCTACACCTCGGGATCCACCGGGAAGCCGAAAGGCGTGGTGGTGACGGATGGCGGCGTGGCCAGCATGGTCCGCAGTCAGCGTGAGCGCCTGGGCGCGGGGCCGGACAGCCGGGTGCTGCAGTTCTCCTCTCCGAGCTTCGACGTTGCGTTCTGGGACTGCTGCATGGCGCTGCTGAACGGCGGCACGTTGTTCGTGCGCTCGGCCGAACAGCTCATGCCCGGCCGAGAACTGGCCGAGTTCATCCGGGACCAGCACCTCACGCACTTCACCATGCCGCCGTCCGTACTCGCGGCGATGCCCTCGGGCGTGCTTCCACCCGGCCTGACCGTGTCGGTGGCGGGCGAGGCGTGCCCCGGCGCGCTCGTGGAGCGGTGGGCGCCGGGCAACCGGATGTTCAACGCCTACGGCCCGACCGAGACGACCGTCATCGCGACCATGAGCGAGCAACTGTCCGGCCCGGACGGCCCCCCGATCGGCAGGCCGGTGGACAACACCCGGGTCTATGTACTCGACGAGGCCCTGCGCCCGGTGCCGCCGGGTGTGGTGGGAGATCTGTACGTCGCGGGCGCGAGCCTGGCCGTCGGCTATCTGCGCCGCCCGGGCCTGACTGCGGAGCGGTTCATCGCCTGCCCGTTCGGTGGCGCCGGCGAGCGGATGTACCGCACCGGGGACCTCGCCCGGCTGCGGGCCGACGGACAGGTCGACTACGTCGGCCGGGCCGATGCGCAGGTGAAGATCCGCGGCTTCCGGATCGAGCCGGGTGAGGTCGAGTCCGTACTGGCCCGGCATCCCGGGGTACAGCAGGCCGCCGTGCTGGCACGGGAGGACCGTCCCGGAGACCGGCAGCTGGCCGCGTACCTTGTCCCGGCCGGGGACGACGCCGACCGGGACGAGGCAGCGGAGCGGCAGCAGCTCGGCAACTGGCAGGACACCTACGACGCCCACCACGAGGCTCTGTCGGGCGGTCTCGGCGAGGACTTCTCCGGCTGGAACAGCAGCTACACCGGGCAGCCGATTCCGGTCGTGGAAATGCGGCGGTGGCGGGACGCCACCGTAGCCCGGGTACGAGAGCTCGGCCCCCGCCGGGTGCTGGAGATCGGGGTGGGCAGCGGCCTGCTCCTCGCGCCGCTGGCGCCGGACTGTGAGTCCTACTGGGGCACCGACATCTCCGAGGTCGTCATCGGCCGGGTCCGCGCCCAGCTCGAAGGCCGGACCGAGTTGGACGGCCGGGTCGAGCTGCGTGCACAGCCGGCTCATGTCTTCGACGGCTTGCCCACGGGGTTCTTCGACACCGTCATCGTGAATTCCGTCATCCAGTACTTCCCCAGCGCCGACTACCTGACCGACGTGCTCACCCGGGCGCTCGACCTGGTCGTTCCCGGCGGCAACGTGTTCGTCGGCGACGTCCGCAACCTCCGGCTGCACCGTGCCCTGCGCACGTCCGTCGAACTGCTCGCCACCGACGCCGCGGTCCGTGACGCCGCCGAGGTGCGCAAGACGGTCGACTTGGCCGTGGCGCGGGAGACGGAACTGCTCGTCGACCCTGACTATTTCGTCGGCCTGGCTGCGGCTGCGGATCTCGCGATCAAGTCCGGCACGGACTGCAACGAGCTCACCGGCCACCGCTACGACGTGGTGCTGCGCACTGTGCCGCAGCCGGAGCCGGTCGCCGCCGTCCGGGAGCTCGTCTGGGGGCGGGACGCCACCGACACGGACGCGCTGCGCGCTGCGCTGGCGGCAAGGCCGGACGGCCTGAGGGTCACTGGAATCCCCAACCGCCGGATCGTCGGCGAGCTCGCAGCCGTGCGGGCACTCGAAGCCGGCGACCTGTCGGCCGCGCTGGCCGCCCTGGCGGCGGACGCGTCCGGGCTGCCGGACCCGGGGGAGTTCGTCGCCCTGGGAGAAGAGGTCGGCTACCGGACCGCCGTCACCTGGGACGGTGCCGACTGCGACGGCGGCACACTGGAAGTGGCGTTCAGCGCACCCGGGACGGTGCCGGTCACCGGCTATCGCCCAGGTGCGCGCCCGGCCTCCGGGGGCGGTGCGTACACCAACGCCCCGGCCGCCGTACTGGCCTCGGATGCGCTGGTCGAGTCGGTGCGTGAGCACCTGCGGCGCGCGGTGCCGGACTACTTGGTGCCGACCGCGTTCGTCGTGCTGGATCGGATGCCGCTGACCACGAACGGCAAGGTGGACCGGCGGGCGCTGCCGGCGCCGGCGGTCCTCGGCAAGGCCTCCGGCCGGGGCCCGCGCAACGACCGCGAGGCCACGCTGTGCCGGATCTTCGCCGAGGTCCTCGGGCTGCCCCGGATCGGCATCGACGACGGGTTCTTCGACCTGGGCGGCCACTCGCTGCTGGCCACCCGGCTGGTCTCCCGGGTACGGGATGCCCTGGGCGTCGACCTGGCCATCCGGGACCTGTTCGCGACGCAGACGGTGGCCGGGCTCGGCGACGTGCTGGACAAGGCCGAAGAGACCCGGCGGCGGCCGGTGGTGCGGCAGCGGCGCCCCGAGCGCACGCCGCTGTCGCATGCGCAGCAGCGGCTGTGGTTCCTCAGCCGCCTGGAGGGCAGGAGCGCC
This sequence comes from Streptomyces sp. NPDC051173, assembly GCF_040689515.1. NCBI lineage: Bacteria > Bacillati > Actinomycetota > Actinomycetes > Kitasatosporales > Streptomycetaceae > Streptomyces > Streptomyces sp. NPDC051173. The sequence continues at coordinate 94,443 of NZ_JBFBBD010000020.1, read as the reverse complement.
ACCTACAACATGCCGATCGCGGTGCGGCTCACCGGCGACCTCGACCGCGCGGCACTGGCCGCGGCCGTCCAGGACGTGTCCGACCGGCACGAATCGCTGCGCACCCGGTACCCGGACGTCGACGGCACCCCGTACCAGGACATCCTGTCCCCGGAGCAGGCCCGGGTCGAGTTGGAGGTCACCGAGACCACCGACTCGGAACTGGCCGCACAGCTCGTCGGCGCCTGCGGCCACGTCTTCGACCTGGCCGAGGAACTCCCCCTGCGAGCAGCTCTGTTCGCGCTGTCACCGCACGACCATGTGCTGGCGCTGGTGCTGCACCACATCGTCGGGGACGGCTGGTCGATGGGGCCGCTGACCCGGGACCTGACGGACGCCTACGCCGCCCGCCTCGACGGTCGCCGGCCGCTGTGGGCGCCGCTGCCCGTGCAGTACGCGGACTACGCGTTGTGGCAGCGGGAGCTGCTCGGCCACGAGGACGATCCGGACAGCCTGATCAGCGAACAGGTCTCGTACTGGCGCAGGAAACTGGCCGATCTGCCCGAGGACCTGCGGTTGCCCGGCAGCCGGTCGCGCGGCACGGGCGGGGAGTACCACGGGGCCACCCTGTCGTTCCGCATCGATCAGCGGACCCACCGCTGTATGGCCGACTTGGCCGCTGCCTCCGGCACCAGCCTGTACATGGTCAGCCAGGCAGGTCTCGCCGCCCTGCTCACCCGACTCGGCTGTGGCACCGACATCCCGCTCGGCACGCCGGTCGCCGGCCGTACCGACACCGTGCTCGACGACCTCATCGGCGACTTCCTCAACACACTGGTGCTGCGCACCGACACGAGCGGCAATCCCACCTGGCACGAGCTCCTCGACCGGATCAGCGAGACGAATCTCAGCGCCTACGCGAACCAGGACGTGCCGATCGAGCGGCTGGTCGAGATCCTCAACCCGGACCGCTCGGCCGGTCGGCTGCCGTTGTTCCAGGTCCTGCTGTCGCTGCACGGAGCCCCACCGGAACCGGCGTTCCCCGGCCTTACCGCCCGCGCCGAACCGGTTGAGCGGATGGTACAGAACAAGTTCGACCTCGCCATCCACCTCCGCGAGACCCTCGCCGAGGACAGTGCCCCGGGTGGTCTGGAGGGCATGGTCGAGTACTCGACCGACCTGTTCGACGCGGCGGACGTCGAGCGGCTGACGGACCGTCTGGTGCGGATGTTCGCCGCGCTGGCCGCCGATCCAGGGCAGCGGATCGGCGCGGCCGGCCTGCTTGACGCGGCCGAGCACGAGCAGGTCGTCCGGGGCTGGAACGACACCGCGCACGAGGTGCCGCACGCCACCTTGCCGGAGCTGTTGGCCGCGCAGGCGGCCCGTACCCCGGACCACACGGCGGTGGTCTTCGAGGACATCGAACTCACCTACGCCGAGCTGGATCTGCGGGCGGCCCGGTTCGCCCGGCTGCTCGCCGAGCACGGCGCCGGACCGGAGACCTGCGTCGCGGTGGTGCTGCCGCGCTCCGAAACCCTCATCGTCACGCTGCTGGCGGTCCTCAAGACCGGCGCTGCGTACCTGCCGGTCGATCCCGGCTATCCCGCCGAGCGCATCCAGTACCTGCTCGACGACGCCCGCCCGGTGCTCACCCTCACCGAGGACCACCCGCTCTTCGGCGCGGAGCCGGCAGGCGACGCGCTCGCGGCCAGCCCGGGCGCCTGCCTCCCGGCGCATCCCGCGTACGTGATTTACACGTCCGGGTCCACCGGAGTGCCCAAGGGCGTGGTGGTGTCCCACACGAGCATCGTCAACCGACTGATGTGGATGCAGGACCGGTACGGGCTCGACGCGACCGACCGGGTGCTGCAGAAGACCCCCGCCGGATTCGACGTGTCGGTGTGGGAGTTCTTCTGGCCTCTGCTCAACGGCGCCACGCTGGTGGTGGCCAAGCCTGGTGGGCACCAGGACCCGGCGTACCTGGCCGGGCTGATGAGCGAACAGCGGATCACTACCGCACACTTCGTGCCGTCGATGCTGGCCGTGTTTGCCGCGGAGCCCGCCGCGGCACGGCTGCCCGATCTGCGTCGGCTGATCAGCAGTGGTGAGGCGCTGCCGGCCGAGCTGGCCGAGCGGGTCGGCGGGACGATCGGGGCCGGCTTGCACAACCTGTACGGGCCGACCGAGGCGGCGGTGGACGTGACCGCCTGGGAGTGCCGGAACGAGCCGGGTGCGGTCTCGGTGCCGATCGGCAGCCCGGTGTGGAACACCGCCCTGTACGTGCTCGACTCCACGCTGCGCCCGGTCCCACCCGGGGTCGCCGGCGAACTGTACATCGCCGGTGCCCAGCTAGCCCGCGGCTATCTACACCGCCCGGCCCTGACCGCCGAGCGGTTCGTGGCCTGTCCCTTCGGCCGGGCCGGGGAGCGGATGTACCGCACCGGCGACGTGGCGGCCTGGCGGGCAGACGGGCAGCTGGAGTTCTTCGGCCGCGCCGACGACCAGGTCAAGGTGCGTGGCTTCCGGGTCGAGCCCGCCGAGATCGAGGCGGCCCTGGCCCGGCACGACAGCGTCGGGCGCGCCGTCGTCGTACCGTGCGCGGACGCGTCCGGCGACACCCGGCTCTTCGCCTACGTCGTCCCGGCCGGTGCGGACCGGCCCCGGCCGACGGCGCTGCGCGAGTTCCTTGGCGGCGTGCTGCCGGAGCATTTGGTCCCGGCGGCCTTCGTTGTACTGGATGAGTTGCCGGTGACGCCGAACGGGAAGCTGGACCGGCGGGCGCTGCCGGCGCCCGACCACGAAGGCCGGAAAGCAGGGCGCGGGCCGCGCAATAAGCGCGAGGAGACGCTCTGCCGGATCTTCGCGGACATCCTCGGCCTGCCCAGCGTGGGCATCGACGAAGGATTCTTCGACCTCGGTGGCCACTCCCTGATGGCGACCCGGCTGATCTCTCTGGTACGGCTCACGTTCGGTGTCGATCTCGCGATCCGCGACCTGTTCGCGACGCAGACGGTGGCCGGGCTCGTGCGGATCATCGACCAGTCCGGTGACAGTCGGCGGCCGCCGATCGTGCGGGGGCCGCGCCCGGAGCGGGTGCCTCTGTCCCACGCCCAGCAGCGACTGTGGTTCCTCAACCGTCTGGAAGGCTCGAACGCCGCCTACAACTTGCCGATGGCGGCGCGGCTGACCGGCCCATTGGACCACCAGGCGCTGGCCGCCGCCGTCGCCGACGTCACCGTCCGGCACGAGACGCTACGCACGATCTTCCCTGAGACCGACGGCGTTCCCCACCAGCAGATCCTCCCCCCGGACCAGGCGCGGCCGGACTTCGTGGTGAGCGAGGTCGGCCGGGACGGGCTTGCCACAGCGATCTCCGAGGTCGCGGAGCGGAACTTTGACCTCCGCACGGACCTGCCGCTGCGGGTCAGGGTGCTCACGGTGTCCCCGACCGAGCACGTGCTGGTGCTGGTCCTCCACCACGTGGCCGGCGACGGCTGGTCGCTGGTCCCGCTCGCTCGCGATCTGAGCGGTGCGTACGCGGAACGCTGCGCCGGCCGGGCGCCGGAGTGGACCGAACTGCCCGTGCAGTACGTGGATTACGCGCTGTGGCAGCGTGATCTGCTGGGTCGCACGGAGGACCCGGACAGTGTCGTCAGTGAGCAGGTCGCATACTGGCGGCGGGCGCTGGCCGGGCTTCCGGACGAACTGCCGCTGCCGACGGACCGGAAGCGGCCGAAGACCCCGAGCTACGTCGGCGGCAGCGTCGACTTCGGCTACGGGCCGGAACTGCACGCCCGGATCAACAAGCTGGCCGTCGACTGCAATGCGACGGCGTTCATGGTGGTCCAGACGGCGCTGGCCGCCCTGCTGACCCGCCTCGGGGCCGGCACCGACATCCCGGTCGGCTCGCCCATCGCAGGGCGCACCGACGAAGCCCTCGACGACCTCGTCGGATTCTTCGTCAACACGCTGGTACTGCGCACCGACACCAGCGGCGATCCGACGTTCCGCGAGATCATCGACCGGGTGCGGGAGGCCAACGTCAACGCGTACGCCCACCAGGACCTCCCGTTCGAGTACCTGGTCGAGGCGGTCAACCCGGACCGGTCCGCAGCCCGGCACCCGCTGTTCCAGGTGATGTTCGCCTTCCAGAACACCAGGGACACCGAGCTACGGCTGCCCGACCTCTCCGCGGAGGCGCTCGAAGTCGGCACCGACGCCACCATGTTCGACCTGTCGGTCAACTTGGTGGCCCGGTATCACGAGGACGGCCGGGAGGGCGGCGCCCGCGGCGCGCTGATCTATAGCAGCGATCTGTTCGACAGGGAGACCGTGGCGAGGATCGCCGAACGCCTGCTGATGATGCTGGAGGCAATCACCAGCGACCCGGAGCAGCGGATCAGCCAGGTCGAGCTGCTCGACGCGGCCGAGCGGCAGCGGATCCTGGAGGAGTGGAACGGCGGCACCGCACCGGTCCCGACGGCCACCCTGCCTGAGCTGTTCGCCGCGGCCGCCGCCCGCGACGGCGCCGCCACCGCGGTGCGTGCGGGGGGCACGCGGCTGAGCTATGACGCGCTACGGTCGTCTGCGAACCGGCTGGCACGGCTGCTGGTGGCCAATGGCTGCAGCCCGGAGCAGCGGGTCGCGCTGGTCCTGCCGAGGGACGAGCGGCTGCCCGTCGCGATGTGGGCGGTGCTGAATTCCGGTGCCGCGTATGTGCCGATCGACCCGGGCCATCCGACCGAGCGGGTGCGCTACCTGGTCGAGGACGCCTGCCCGGTGCTGGCGGTGACGGACCGCGCCTGCGGGGCCGTACTGCCCGACGGCCTCCCCCGTATCGTGCTCGACGACCCGGCGACCGAGGCTGCGCTCTCCGGACTTGACGACGGTGACCTCACCGACGCGGACCGGTCGGCGCCGCTGCATCCCGACGACGCGGCCTACGTGATCTACACCTCGGGATCGACCGGGCGGCCCAAGGGTGTGGTGGTCGCGCACCGTGCGGTGGCGAATCTGTCGGCGTGGGCGCGACAGGCCTTCTCTGCGGATGTGTTTGCCGCCGCGCTGGCCTCCACCTCGGCGACCTTCGACGTCTCGGTGTCGGACATGATCCTGCCGCTGCTGCACGGTGGCAGCATCGAGGTGGTGCGCGACGTGCTCGCCCTCGCCGACGAGAACCGCTCCGCGGTCAGTCTGGTCTGCACGGCTCCGTCCGCGATGTCGGCCGCGATTGCCACCGGCGGCCGACTACGGATCGGCACCGTCATCCTGGTGGGTGAGGCGGTCACGCCGCGGCTGGTGCACGATCTGCGAGCTGCGGCCCCTGGCGTGCGGATCGCGAACCTCTATGGTCCGACGGAGGCTTGCGTCTACGCCACCGAGTGGTACGACGACGGCAACGCCGCCGGTGTGGTACCGATCGGCCGGGCACTCACCAATTACCGGACCTATGTGCTGGATCACGGTATGAACCCGGTGCCCCCTGGCGTCACCGGTGAGCTGTACCTCGCCGGTGCCGGTCTCGCTCGGGGCTACTTCGGGCGGCCCGGGATGACCGCTGAACGCTTCGTCGCCTGCCCGTTCGACGGTGCCGGGGAACGCATGTACCGCACCGGCGACCTGGTGCGCTGGCGCTGCGACGGTCAGATGGAGTTCGTCGGCCGGGTCGACGACCAGGTCAAGATCCGTGGCCAGCGGGCGGAGCCCGGCGAGACCGAGGCCGTACTCGCCCGGCACGACAGCGTCGCCCAGGTCGTGGTGATTCCTCGGCGGGACCAGCAGGGGGACAGCACGCTGGTCGCGTATGCCGTGGGCGCCGACGGGCACGAGGCGGAGCCGGCTGAACTGATCGAGTTCGCGCGCCGCGAGCTGCCAGGCCATCTGGTTCCGTCGGCGGTCGTGCTCTTGGAGCGGCTGCCGTTGACGGCCAGCGGAAAGCTGGATCGGCGGATGCTGCCGGCGCCGGGCATCGCGCAACCCTCCGACCGGCGCGGGCCGCGCGATGCCCGGGAGCAGGCGCTGTGCGACTTGTTCGCCGAGGTGATCGGGGTGCCGGCAGTCGGAATCGACGACAGCTTCTTCGAGCTGGGCGGGCACTCCCTGCTCGCTACCTGGCTGGTGGCGAAGGCGCGGGACCGGCTCGGCGTCGAGCTCGCCGTGCGAGCCCTGTTCGAAGCGCCGACTGTGGCGGCACTGGCCGACCACCTCGACGCGACCGGCCCGGAACGCTCCGGCGCGGATTCGCTCCAGGTCATGCTGCCGCTGCGCACCGAAGGCAGCCGCCCTCCGCTGTTCTGTGTGCATCCGGCGACCGGGCTTGGCTGGGTGTACGCGGGCCTGCTGCGGCAGCTTGAGAAGGATCAGCCGCTCTATACGATCCAGGCCCGCGGCCTGGACGGGCGGGGCGGGTATGCCGCGTCGATCGACGAGATGGCCGCCGACTACCTCGACCAGATCCGCGAGGTGCAGCCGCACGGGCCCTATCAGCTCATGGGCTGGTCGTCCGGCGGCGCAGTGTCCCACGCCATCGCCGGGCTGCTGCGTGACCATGGCGAGCAGGTGCACCTGCTCGCCATGCTCGACACCACGGTCCCCGGGCCCGATTACACCGATCCGGGCACCGACATGATGTCCCAGGCCCTGCGCCATCTTGGCTTGAACCTGCCGCAAGTGGCGGGGGAGGAGCTCGACTTCGGCCGCGTGCACGCGGCCCTGCACGACATCGACTACCCGCTGGCCGGCCTGGGCGAGCGTAGCCTGGCCGCACTGCCGGAGATCCTCGGTCGGCAGAACGCGATGCTGAGAGAGCCGTTCAGCCGTGCGGTCGACACCGACCTGCTGTTCTTCACCGCGAGGCGCACCCATCCGAATGAACCGGACTTCGCATTGAGCTGGCAGCCGCTGATCACGGGTCGGATCACGGAGATCGAGGTCGACTGCGAACACAATCAGATGACGGAACCGACGATGTTGGAGCAAATTGCCGTGGCCCTGCAGGCGAAACTCTTGACGGCTGATTGGTGAGGCGGGTCGTACGGGGCGGATCATCTCCGGAATGGCGTAAACGTGGTGCACGTCACAGCCGTTTGTGAACTTTTCTGCTTGCGTCTCACGTTGCTAATGAGAGAGTGTCGGCGGAACCGAGGATAATTCAGGATGATCGCAATACGGGGGTTGTGGGTTGCGGTTAGGCGGGTTACGTTGCCATGGGTATCTTGCTGCCGGTTGGGCGGTAATTTTCGCTCTTCTGCATTTCTTCTGGGCCCTCGGCGGGGAAGTGGGACTGGACGTCTCATCCGGTGAGCGACTCGCGTCCGAACGGCCGACCTGGTTCGTGGCCGGGGGACTCTGGGGCGTGGGCTGCCTGTGCCTGATCGGCTCCGTGGTCGCGCTGGGTCTGCAGCGGCGCGGTGTGCGCGGGCGCCGGTGGCGCATGCTCCGGTTGCTCGGGCTGGCGATCTGCGTACTGCTGCTGGTCCGGGGTGTTCTCATCGAGGTGCTGCTCATTGCGGGCGCCTTGACCGTCGGTGAGATCAGCGCCGCACAGAAGTTCTGGACGCTCGCGGTGTGGAACCCTTGGTTCATTCTCGGCGGAGCGCTGTTCGGGCTGGCGGCGAGAAACTTCGGCAGGGGCACGGTGGGCCGGCCGGGAGTGGGATCCGCGGTCAGGCGCTGAGCGGGCGACACGAACGAAGACCGTGGTAAATATTCGGCAATTTTGGGGGATTGTCGCCGATGGAACCTGTCAATGCATCGGAATTTGTGGAGTATCTGCGAGAACTTCGGCTGAGCGTTGGGCAGCCTTCTATGCGGCGTCTGCAGCAGTTGGGGGGGAAAACCAAGACATCGAATGGCGACGAGGTCGACGCGTTACCGCGGAGCACGGTCTCGACGATTCTGCGCGGCGACAAGCTGCCGCGATCGGAATTCGTCTCGGCGTTTGTGACGGCCTGCCTGGTGTACGGCGGGCGGCCGCCGGAGGAGGTGGCAGAGGCGACCGGTCGCTGGCTCACCCACTGGAGAGCGCTCTATGCGGCAGCGTCGAGGGAGGGCGTCGAGGGGAAGATCCCCCAGGACGATCCGGTCGCCGAGGCGCCGAGGGAGCGGAGCGTGCCCCGGCATCTCCCGCTCGACGTGCCGTTTCTGGTCGGTCGCGGTGCCGAGTTCAGGGTTGCTGACCATCTGTTCCGGAGTCAGCCCGGAGGCAGTGTCTTCCTCGTGACGGGCTCGGTCGGCGTCGGGAAGTCCGCGTTCGCGATCCGGTGGGCGCACGGCCTGATCGAGGACTTTCCGGATGGTCAGCTGTATGTGGATCTGCGGGGCGCGCACGGGCCGCTGGACAGCGAGCATGCCCTGGGCGTGCTGCTTGGCAGCTTGGGTGTGCACGAGGGCGACTGCCCGGCGGATCCGTGGCGGCGGGTGGAGCGATACCGGTCGCTGATGGCCAATCGCAGAATGCTCATCGTCCTTGACAACGCCTGCGACGTCGAGCAGGTGCGCCCGCTGCTGGCGACCGGCGAGCACTGCCGGACCATCGTCACCAGTCGCAACAGGATGTCCGGGCTGGTGGCCAGAGAGGCCGCGCAGCGGCTGGTCCTGGATGTGCTCAGCTCGGCGGCGGCGTGCACGGTGCTGAGCGCCATCATCGACAAGGCGCACTTGGTGGACGCGCGAGCCGAGCTGGAGGAACTGGGCGAACTGTGCGGGTATCTGCCGCTCGTGTTGCGGTTGGCCGCGGTGAAGTTCGCCGACCGGCCCGGGCAGGGTTTCAAGAGCTTCGTCCGCACCATGCGCGATAGCAGTCAGTTACTCTCCCTGGCACTCGACGGTGACGGCGGTAGCTCTATCCAGGCCGAACTGGAGTTCTCCTATCGAAGACTTGGTCTTGATGCGAGGCGCTACTTCCGGAAGATCGGCCTCGTCGATCAGGCAGGTTTCACTCTTGAGAGGGGAGCGGTGCTCGCCGGGATACCCCTCGCCGAGGCCGACCGGCTGACCGCGCAGCTGGAGTCGGAGCACCTGGTGGCGGAGGTCGGCGGGCGCAAGTTCACCATGCCCCGGGTGCTGCAGGCGTTTGCCCGGGCCATGGAGCGTAAGGCCGGCGAGGCCCGCACTCTAATGCTGGCGTGAAGCAGGTAGGGCGGCGGCGGATGTCGCTGCCTCGCCGGTGATCATGGCGGTCGGACGTGCTACGGCGATCAGGGATCCGACGGTGAGGAGCACCTGATCGCCGACCCGGCTCTCGCCGGTCATGAACGCGCCGTCCTCCACTAGCCGTTCGACCCATACGCGGTGCCGGATCACGTCGCCGGGGAATACGGAACCTGTGAACGCGCAGTTCCGCAGTCGGCCGACCATCGGGAGGCTGTCCTCTTCGGTGTCCGGGCCGTGGCTGCCGAGCCAGAGCAATGCTGCGGACTGCCCGAAGGATTCCAGGATCATTGACCGGGGGTAGGCGTACCGCTCGGCCGGGAGGCCGTCGGCCATGCCCTGGTAGCACGGCTCGCTGCCGGTTACGGCTTTGGTGGTCTCGATGGTGCAGCCGCGGACGAAGTCGGTGACCCGGTCCACCAGCACCATCGGATGCCGGACCGGGAGGAGCGCGAGGAGCTGTGCGTACCCGGAGTTCATGAGGTCCCTCCCCGCACGAGTTCGACGGTCATCTTCGCGACCTGATCGCCGTCGGCGCGGCGGCAGTCGAGTGCGGCCCGCAGGGCGCCCGGATGTCCGGCCGACACCCGGATCAGCAGCCGGAGTTCGTTGCCCTCAAGCATTGGCCTGAGTACTCGCGCGGAGTCGAGTGTCCCCAATTCGAGCCAGTCCTCCCCCGGGCCGCCTGGGCCGAGGTGTGCGGCGAGCGACGGGGAACGGTGGAGCTCGGCGCCGACCGCCTGCCGGATGCCGTCGAGCAGGAAGATCGCCGGGTAGAGGGTGACCGCCGGGAAGTGCCCGGCGAGGTAGGGATCGGTGGACCGCACCACCTTGTCCGCCTCGATCAGTAGCTCGTCCGCCTCGGCGCGGGCCGTGATCCGGTCGGTGCCGTCGAGCGGCCGGGCGTAGCACCGCCGCCCGCTCACAGGAACCACACCCCGGCGTATTCCCCCCAGTGAGCGGTGAGTTGAGTGGTGTCCAGCCTGGTGACGCCGGGGAGCAGGGGGGCGCGGTCCAGGCCGAAGGCCGCCAGCCCGGGCTCGTCGACGTAGACCGCCGCTCCCTTGTCCACCAGAGCGCCGATGGATCGCCGCGGATCCGCGAGAGTGTTCAGCACCGTCGGCCCCACCTGGATTTCAGGTGGCGGAGCGGCACCGGCCAGCGCGGCGGTCACGCTCGTCCCGCGCAGCACTATGTCCATGCCGCCGAGCTGGTCTCCGAGCATCTCGACGCCGTAGAGCGCGTCGAAGAACTGCGCCTCTGCGCTGCCGCGATATCCGCGGTCGATGATGACCAGGTAGGCCACCTACGCACCTCCGATGTAGATGGTCCTGTGGGCTGCGGCGATCGTCGCCGCCAGCCGGGCGTCGGAGCGCAGCCGCACCTCGGCGATGTGGCCCCGGGCACCGCGCTCCGCGCTGCACGCCGTGCAGACAATCCAGCTGAACCGGCCCTTGTAAGCGGTCAGCAGGCCCCGGATCAGCGCGCCGGCCGTCGGCGCGGGTGTCGCCGGGTCACGCAGGTCGGCGGGTTTGGTCTCGCCCAGCGAGGCCTGGGTCAGCATGGTGTTGTAGCCGCACGCCCACACCCTGATGGTGTGCTCACGCTCCAGTACGGCCTGGGCCAGCCGGAACACGGTGGTCAGGGCGTCGGTCGTGTGGGGCGGTGCGGTGAGGACGACCAGCACGTCCCAGGTGCGGCGTTCGACGGTCGCGGCCATGGTCAGTGCCACACCACCCGGGTGCCGGGCTCCAGCAGCCAGTCCGCCAGGTCGCTGATGCCGGTGGTCCGCACCCCGGGCACCAGAGGTGCGGCGTGCAGCGCCCGGTGAGCGAGGGAGAAGTCGTCGACCCAGGTCTGCCCACCGGCGCCGAGGAACTGCGGCAGCTTGGCGTTCGCCCCGCGGATCCCGAGCGCGACGCCGTCCGCGGCGAGGAACAGGCGCACCCGCTCACCGGAGCCGGCGAGCGCGGCGGCGTCGGCCAGGAAGCGCTCCGCGGTGCCGCCGGACTGGGTTTCGACGAGCAGATACTGCTCGGCCGGTCGGTCCTGTTTCACGCTGCTGGCTTCCGTAGCTTCCGGAGGAGCAGTGCGGAGATATCGGACATAGTCCGTACGTCCCCGATCTCATGCGATTCGATCTTGACCCGGTAGCGGCGCTCCAGGGTGACGGCCAGTTCCATGGCCAGGAGAGAATCGATGCCGAGGTCGCGAACGAAGTCGATCTGCGGTGTGATCGACTCTCCGTCCACCTCCAGTACATCGGCGATCATCTCGCGTAGCTCTTCAGAATCGAGTGTGGCTTCGGCAGTCATGGGAATCCTTTCCGTTGTTCGTCTCCGCGGCGGTCGCGGCGTCAGCCGCAGCCGCCCGCATGGCCGGCATCCCCGCCGGCGGGTATCGGCTCCGGCACCAGGCCCGCTTCGTCCAGCCAAGTGAGCTCGGCGTCCGGACCCGGCTTCTGGCCCCGGACCTTCACGACGTAAGCGCGCAACCGGTCGGCGCCGAAGAATTTGTCGTGGCCGTGTACGAAGAAGGGGACGCCGAACAAGCCGTCCTTGTAGGAGCGGGTCAGCACCTCGGCACCGCGGTGTCGCAGCTCCGGATCGTCCGGGGCGTCGGCGACCAAGGCGGGGTCCAGGTCGAGTTCGGCGGCGAGCTCGGCGATAACGGCCCGGTCGGTGATGTCCCGGCTCTGCTGCCAGCGGGCGCGATAGGCCAGCGCCACGTACTCCCGGCCCAGGCCGGCGTCCTCGGCCACCAGGTAGCCGAGGTGGGCGATCTCCCAGTTCGGGTCGCGGTCCACCGGCCAGGTGACGGAGAGTCCGCGGGCCTCGGCCAGGCGGCGGGTGTCCTGAAGGATGTAGAAGTTCTTCGCGCGGGACATCTCCACGATCGGCAGCCGGACGCCGTCCTTCTCCAGCAACGCCTGGGTCTGACCATCCGGTTCCCAGAACGGGATCCACTCGATCGCGTCCGCCACGTCGGGGTAGCGGTCCATCAGATCGTGATAGGCGAACCATGAGTACGGGCTGCGCAGCGAGAAGTACCAGCGAGGTGGTTTCTGGGCCATATCGGGTGGCCTCCTTTCTGGCGGGGCGCTCAGAGCGAAATGCCGCCGTCGATTTCCAGTACCGTTCCGGTGATGAAGGCCGCGCGGGGGGAGACCAGGAACGACACCAGATCCGCTACCTCCTCGGCCCGGCCCATCCGGCGCAGCGCCGTCCCCTCGACGGCCTCCTTGGCAACTGCTTCGGGCAGGACGGCGGTCATGTCGGTGTCGATGAAGCCGGGGGCGACGACGTTCGCGCGGATCCCGTACGGGCCCGCCTCCTTGGCCAGCGACCGTGTGAACCCGATGATCCCGGCCTTGGCGGCCGCGTAGTTAGTCTGCCGGGCGTGGCCCTGCACGCCGGCGACTGAGGACAAGTTGACGATCACCCCGGCCCGGCTCTTCATCATCTCGAAGATCGCGGAGCGGCAGACGTTGTACATGCCGTCGAGGTTGATATCGAGGACGGTGTGCCAGTCCTCGTCCGCCATCAGCACCAGCGCGCTGTCTCTGGTCACACCCGCGGAGGTCACCACGGCGTCGATCGGGCCGAGTTCGTCCTCCGTGCTGCGCACCCAGGCGCGTACGGCCTCGGCGTCGGTCACGTCCACCCGGGTGGCGACTGCGCGCCTGCCCAGCTCGGTGATCTCCTTCTCAAGATCCCGGGCCGGCTCCTCACCGCTGACGTAGCAGAATGCGACGTCGTAGCCGTCCTGGGTCAGGCGGCGCACGACTGCCCTGCCGATGCCGCGGGACCCGCCGCTCACCAGCGCGACCGGTGACGGGGTTTCAGGCATGGGTGCCCCCTGGTTCCTTCGCGATTCGGAATAGGGCACAGCCGAGAACGTTGTCGCGGTCGGCCGACAGCACCGCCGCGACGCGCCCGCGGGCGGCAGGGTCCCGCTCGGCTGCGGCCAGCACGGACGCGATCTGGAACGGGGCCGCCGCGGCGCCGGCGTCTCCCCAGGCCTCCTCGCCGGGCAGCGTCAGCGGGGCGTGCCCGGCGAGGAGGGCCTCGCTCTGCCCGACTGCGGGGGAGACGACCCACAGGTCCGCCGCCGAGACCCCGGCCCGCGCCAGGGCGCGGGAGAGACAGTCCGCCAGCGCGACGTCCCGCTCGTCGTCGCGGAATACCCCGAGGGTGACGCCGAGGGTTTCGGCGAGCACCGGTCGGTCCGGGGGCGCGGCGGGTTCCAGCAGCAGCAGTGAGCAGCCCTCGCCGAGCGCGGTCGGCTGGTCCGGATCGCCGACCAGGTATTCCAGCCAGGCACGGTCCTGGGTGAGTTCCTCCGCGCCACCGCAGAGCACCGAGCGCGCGTGGCCGGAGGAGAGCAGCCGGAGGGCGTAGCGCAGCGCGAACAGCCCGGCGGCTCTGCCGCCCGCGACGGTCGTGTTGGGGCCCTTGAGGTTGTGCCGGATGGCGCACTGCGCGGCGGAGCTGTTCATGATGGCGTTGGGGATCCGCGGCGTGTCGATGTGGAACGGCATCGCGCGGGTGTGCGTGTCCCGGGTGATGTCCATCATGCTTGTGCTGCTGCCGGCGGTGGTGCCGAGCACGAGCGCCGCCCGCTCACCAGCTGCGACTTCGCGGTGGCGGCTGTCGGCGCCGAGCAACTCGTCGGCCGCGGCTGCGGCCAGGGCCGAGACCCGGTCCATCGATCGGGTGCCCTTGCGCCCCAGCACCTCCTCGGTGACGAAGCCCGGCACCGGCGCGACCCGCTGCCGCGGGACGGGCCACTCCTCGGGCCGGGTCACCGCGGACGTCCCCGCCGCGACGCCGGCCGCGAAGGCCTCCCGGCCGAGGCCGAAGGGTGAGACCGCGGACCAGGCAGTGATGACGGGTGCCGTCACGACCCCTCACCGGGCAGCCCCTTGAGGGCGCGGTCGATCCGGTCGTCCCAGGCGACGACCCGTGCCTGGTTGCCGTTCTCCACAACGCCGTAGCCGTGCGTGATCACACCCGTCGCCACCTGGACCAGTCGGCCGCCCCGCACCACGTAGCAGTCCATGCGCGCGGTGTAGAGCAAGTTCTTGAAGATGCTCTCGACCGTGTAAACGGTGTAGAGGTCCTCCTCGAGCAGCGCTTCGCCGAGTATCTCGATCCGGGAGTGGGTGACCGCCGGGATCCAGTTGCGCTCAGCGAGCTGCGCTCCAATGGAGATGCCGCGGGCGTCGACGAAGCGGTGCTTGGCCTCCTCCATCTGCCGCAGATACGCCGACATGTGCATCCGACTGAAGAAGTGCACGTACGGATACGGGATGCGGAACTTCCAGCCGTAGCCGTTGCGGCCAGCCAGGAGCTGGTCCAGCACAGGGTCCCGGTCGGCCGAGCCGCCGGATGGCAGGTCCCCGCCCGTGCCCGGGACGGCCTCACCGGGTTCCGGGGTGCCGAGAGTGGCCACGGTGAAGCGGTCGAGTACAGCGGGGGCCGGCACCCGGCCCGGCAGCCGCCGGTCATCCTCGTCCCGGCGCAGCACGGCCGCCGCCGAGGCGGTAACGATCTTCTTCGGCTCGCCGTCGCGGAGCACGGTGATCGCCACCTTGAAACGGAATGCGGAGTCGTCGTCGCCCGTCACCGGCTTCACTTCGAGTGCGGCCTCGTCATCGACGAACAATCCGCCACGCAGCCGGGCATCCAGCTCAACGAGGTCGAAACCCAGACCGTACCTCTCGTAGAGCCCGCCGACCGGCAGCCCCTGCCGCCGGAAGTGCTCGATCACCGCTTTCTCGACGAGGTAGTTGACGTGCTTGAAGCCGATGTACGTGCCGATGTTCGCGCCCTCGTACCCAGACGTGAGGGAGATCGTGGTGGGTTCCGTGACCACGTTCTTGACCGCGGTGTCGATGTCAGCCATCAGATTTGCTCCACTAGCGTTGAACGGGGCCGTTCCCCGGCCGCTTCGGGGGCGGCGGGGATAAGGCGCAGGAAACCGTCGAGTGCATCGGCGAACCGCGCCGGTTGCTCGGCCATCGGGAAGTGCCCGGCCTCCTCGATCGTGTGCAGGGCAGCCGCAGGCATCCGGGTGACCAGGTCCTGTGCCTCCCCGGTCACCGCGATGCGGTCCTCGGCACCGGATACGACCAGTACGGGCGTTCGCACCGCCTTGGTACGCAGCCACGGCGTCCGGAGGTACAGCTCGAAGAACCGCGACCAGCCGTAGGGGCCGATCGTCTCGCACAGTCGCTCCGCCAGGGCGCGGTGCAGCTCCGGCTTCGACCGCGGTCCGGCCGCCACCCGGATGCCCTCCTCTATGGTGCGGACGAACTGCTCCGGCAGGCTCGTCATGGTGTCCCAGTCGAAGTCTTCGGGCCGAGGCCGGAAGAAGGGGGACACCAGTACCATCCCCTTGAGCCGGTGCCCGGTGTGCGCGGACGCACCACAGGCCAGGTCGAGCAGCAGCATGGCGGAGAAAGAGTGCGCCACCGCGACGTCGGCCGGCCCCACGGTGTCCGCCAGCTGGTCCAGCGTCTCGGCGAGCCACGAGGCGGGCTCGAGGCGGTGCGCCCAGTCGGGCGGTCCGGTGCCGCGCCAGGGCAGTTCGGCCGTGTGGATCTCGGCTCGCCGCAGCTCCGTGCGCTGCGGCGCGAGAACGAACAGCCGTTCCCAGATGGTGCTGCTGTCCGCCATGCCGTGTAGCAGGAGCACTCGGGGTCCGGCGCCGTCGCGGACCGTGCGCTGCCGGAGCAGCACGGGCCTGATGCCGTTTGTCAGGGATATCGGGTTCACGCGCAGCCCACCCCGCTCCCGGCCACCACGCCGCCCGGCGCGGTGAGGACGAGCCCAGCGACGGCGTCGTCGGTATCCGTACCCGCCACCGCGTACACCGGGCCTCTGCCGCCGACGGCGAAGTGACCCACCGCGGCGACGCACTGGAGGACTCCCAGCGCGCCCGAGGCCGGGCCCCAGCGGTCCTCGAGATCGTGCCGGGGCACGCCGGGGAGGACATCCGCCGGTGCGTGCCGCGATGCGAGCCAGGCGCGGGGGACGCCGCCGAGCACGGAGAGGCAGTCGGCCAGCCCGCCGGTGCGGACGTAGCCGTCCAGCCCGGCGAGCACCGGAGCGTCGCGCTCGGCCGCGGCCGCCGGGGACTCCAGCACGAGCGCCGCGGCGCCGTCGAGCGGATTCTCGTGCCCGGTGAGGCGGCGGACGACGTCATTGGCCGGCTCGACTCCGACCACCAGGACGTGCCGGGCGCGGTCGGCCGACAGCAGCACCGTGGCCCAGTGCACCGCATCGAGACCGGCGGTCGGGCCGTTGCACACCATCAGGTTCGGGCCGCGCAGCCCGAACCTGATCGCGACCTCGGAGGCGGTGACGTTGCTCGACAGCCGCGGCGCGTAGACCGGGCTGAGGAGTCGGGTGCCGCCGTCGGCTGCGACGGCGGTGGCGACCTCGCACACCGAGTCCAGATTGCCGAAATTCGAGCTGACGACGACCGCGACTGACTCAGGGGGCACCAGCAGCTCGGCGGCCACGGCCTGGGCGCCGCCGCCGGTGACGGCCAGCCGCGCGTCGCCGGTCATCAGCCCGGCGGCGTTCAGCGCGTCCCGTGCGGCGCAGAGCGCGAGCCGGGTCGCCTGATCCAGATAGCGCAGGCCCTTCTTGCCGATCCGGGCCGCCGGGTCGACCGGCGTCGCGCCCTCGGCGGTGTGCGTGGTGAGATCCGTGACGGCAGGCGCGCCTGGCACGGCCAGGCCCACGCCGGTGGCGACCGCGCTCATCGTCGGCCGGCCACGACTGCAACCGCGTTGACCCCGCCGAAGCCGAAGGCGTTGACCTGCGCCAGCGCCAGGTCCGCCGGTGCGGCAGCGCCCCGTACGATCCGGAACTCCCCGGCCTCCTCGATCGGTTCGTCCAGGCCGAGCGTCGGCGGGACCAGCCCGACCGCCATGGCGCGCAGCGCGACGATCAGGCTGTGCAGGCCGGAGGCTCCGGATGTGTGGCCGGTCATCGACTTGATCGCCGTCATCAGCGCCTTCTCCGGGGCGGGGCCGAACACCGCCCGGATAGCCAGGGCTTCGGCGGCGTCATTGGCATGGGTTCCGGTGCCGTGCAGCATCACCAGGCCGATGTCCTCCGGCGCGGCGTCGGCCCTGCGGTGCGCGTCGCGGATCGCGGCGGCGATGCTCCCGGCGTTGGGGGCGGTGGTGTGGTGGGCGTCGCAGTTGACGGCGACGCCGCGCACCCGGCCGGGGCCCGGGCAGCCCGGGTACTCGGTGCGGCGTAATACCACAGCCGAGGCGCCTTCGCCGAGGATCGTGCCCATCCGGTTGCGGTCGAAGGGGCGCACGGTGTCCGGTGCCACCGACTGCAGCCGGTCGGCGATCCCCACCATGCTCTCGGTGATGGCGTCGACGCCGGCCACGACCACGGTCTCGGCGCCGGCGGCCAGCAGATCGGTGCCCATCGACAGCGCGTAGAGCGACGCCGAGCAGGCATTCGAGATGGTGTGGGTCATGGTCGCACCGAAGCGCTCCCGCAGCGCGGTGCCGAAGTGCAACTCCCGGGCCGAGTACGGGACACCGCCGCGGGCCCACAGCTCGACCGAGCGCAGCTCCCGCAGCCCGGTGCCGACCAGGACCGGGATGTCTCCCAGCCGCTCGTCCAGCCCGGCTTCGGCGAGCGCCTGCGCGATCGCCTCAAGGAGGAAGGCGGTGGCCCGGCCCGGTACGTCGCTGGCGCCGCCGCGGTCGTCGATCTCGTACAGCCGGTCGCCGGTGTAGTACGAGCGCTCGAAGCCCCGCATCGGATGCAGGCCGGACGTGCCCGTGCACAGCGAATCGAAGATCTCGGCCGGGGACCGGCCGATGGCGGCCACCGCGCCGGTTCCGGCGATCGGCCAGCCTGCGTGCTCGCTCAACGGGACTCCTCGTACCGGCCCAGGACCGCGACCGCGTTGTTGCCCCCGAAGCCGAGACCGTTGTTCTGCACGATCCGCAAGTCGGCCTCGACGGCGTGATTGGGCACGCAGTCGATCCGGCACTCCGGGTCGGTGCGGTTGTGGTTGATGGTCGGCGGGATGAACCGGTGGGTGATCGCCAGCGCGCAGGCGATCGCGGCCAGCGCGCTCGCCGCGCCCATGGTGTGCCCGAGCATCGACTTGACTGACACGGCTCGCGGCGGCTGGTCGCCGTAAATCTCCCGGATCGCCTGGGACTCGGTGATGTCGTTGGCCTTCGTGCCGGTGCCGTGCGCCGAGATGAGGTCGACCTCGTGCGGCTTCACGCCCGCGTTCTCCAACGCGAGCGCCATCACCCGGGCCACGCTGGAGCGGTCCGGCGCGACCTGGTGGTAGGCGTCGCAGTTGAGGCCGTAGCCGAGCACCTCGGCGTAGATCCGGGCCCCGCGGGCGAGCGCCGATTCCAGGCCCTCCAGCACCAGTACACCGGCGCCCTCACCGGTGAGGATGCCCTTGCGGTCGATATCGAAGGGGCGGCAGCGGTCGGGGGCGATGGTGCCCAGCCGGTAGAACCCGGCGAAGGTCTTGCGGCACATGGCGTCCGCACCGCCGCAGAGAGCGAAGTCGGCATCCCCGGAGCGGACCGCGTCGTAGCCGTAGCCGATGGCGTAGTTCCCGGCGGCGCAGGCTGTGGGGATGGTCACCGCCTCCACGTCCGTAAGGCCGAGTTCCAGGGCTACGGACGAGGACAGCCGGGCGGCCCGGAGCCGACCCGCGACCCGCGGGTCCATGGCCGCGGGGCCGTGCGTCAGCTCGGTCTCCACCAGCTCGTCGAGGTCGCGCGACTCGCCGTCGGTGGTGCCGATGGAGATCAGGCCGGGCCGCTCGCGCAACGCCCAGAGGTCGAGACCCGCATCCGCGACAGCCATCCGCGCCGCCGACACCGAGAACCGGCTCGCAGGCCCCAGTGAGTCGACGGGGAGGTTCTGGATCCAGGCCTCTGCATCGAATTCGCCGAGCCCGCAGCCGGTGGAGTGCTCGAAGCCAGCGGTGTCGAACACCGTGATCGGCCGCGCGCCGCTACGTCCGGACCGCAGACCGGCGGTGAACTCCTCGACTCCGGTCCCGATGCTCGACAGGACTCCCAGCCCGGTCAGGACCACCCGCCTGTCAGGTGACGCCATCAGCTCCTCATTCTTTGTGTGGTGATTACTGTTTCGCCCAGCCCGCGGTTTCGGTGACCACGTCGTAGACGCCCTGAAGGTTCGTCATCCGGACGAGGTCGGCCTGGTCGATGACCACCCCGAACTCGCGCTCCAGCGAACCGAGGATCTCGATGGCGCGCAGCGAGTCGGCGCCGTACTCCTCATTGAACAGGCCCTCGGTTGTGACCTCTTCTTCTTCGAGCTCAAGGATTTCGCAGACGATTTCCTTAATCTTGGCGAAATTCTCGTCAGTGGTTGTTGCCACAGTCGTGACCTCTTTCTCCGGCGTACGAGTTGAGCATCGTTTCACTAGTTCAGATCTCAGGCGTGCGGGCACTGTCCCGCAAGGGTGCGGACAGCACGGGACGGAACGAGACGGCCGTTCTCCGTATCCCGCCCGCAGGGCCGTGGGCTAGCGTGCGTAAGTGGCTATGAGGGGGAGTTGTGCCGCAACTTCAAGGGGAGGGGTGAAACAAGACGCGATGACTGATGAATACGAGCGCCAGAAGGCCACGCGTCAGCAGAAGGCAAGGGAATGGCAGCCCGGTGAGCCGTTGCCGGACATTGCATATACGGAGGAGGAGGACGCCCTCTGGGAGACGGTTACTGCCAAACTGAGTTCCCTGCACCAGGAAGTGGCGTGCGCGAACTACCGGCGGGCCGCCGAGGCGGTGTTCCTGGAACGCCAGTGGGTTCCACAACTTGCCGTAGTCTCCACTGTGCTGACCGAGCTGACCGGCTTCCATCTGCGGCCCGCCGAAGGCACCGTCCCTGTCAAGCGGTTCCTCAGCACCTTCGCGGACAGCGGGTTCTACGCGACGCAGTACCTGCGGCGGCCCGAATCGCCCTACCACTCCCCGGAACCGGACGTCCTGCACGAGCTGGTTGGCCACGCCGTGATGCTGGGCGATCCCGCCTTCGCGGACCTCTACCGGCGCTTCGGCGAGGCCGCCCGGCGGGTGGCCACACCAGGTGCCATGCGGGCCCTGGTCCATGTCTTCTGGTTCACCATGGAGACCGGTGTCGTGTACGAGGGCGGCCGCCCCCGGGTGTGCGGAGCGGCCCTGCTGTCCTCGGTCGCGGAGATGGAATCGCTGGACAAGGTGGAGCTGCGGGCGTTCGACACCGCCGACATCGTGGCGCAGGACTTCGACGACACGGACTGCATGCCGGTGCTTTTCGCCGCCGAATCGGTCGACCACCTGGTCGCCGAGGTGCAGCGGTTCCTGACCCGGCTGTGACGATTCCCCGGCCGGCCGACATCACACAGAGAGCGAAGACATGAGAATCCAGGTCAGCATCACCGACGAACTCCAGGACTACATCGCGGACGTCTCCCTGTCCGAACCGGCGCCGCTGGGCGAGCTGCGCGAGGAGACCTCACGGCTTGACGAGCGCAATATGCAGATCTCGCCCGAGCAGGGCCAGTTCCTGTCCGTGCTGCTTCGCGCCATTGGTGCGAAGCGGACCCTGGAGGTCGGGGTCTTCACCGGCTACAGCCTGCTCCGCACGGCGCTGACCCTGCCTGCCGACGGCCGCGTCACGGCCTGCGACATCAGCGAGGAGTGGGCGAAGACCGCGCTCGGGCACTGCGAGCGGGCGGGGGTCGCGGACAAGGTGGACCTCCGGGTCGGCGACGCCCGGGAGAGCCTGGCCGCCCTCGTCGAGGAGGAGGGCGCGGTCGGCGGTTACGACTTCGTGTTCCTGGACGCGGACAAGGAGGGCTATGAGACCTACTACGAGTACGGCCTGGCCCTGCTGCGGCCGGGCGGCCTGCTGGCCGCGGACAACGTGCTGTGGTCCGGGCGGGTCATCGACGAGTCGGTGCAGGACGACGAGACCCGGGCGCTGCGCGCCTTCAACACCAAGCTGCGCGAGGACGACCGGGTCGACCTGTGCATGCTGCCGTTCGCCGACGGCCTGACACTCGCCGTGAAGCGCTGACCTGCCCACGCGCCTTCCGGCTTCAGTCCACCTTGGCCAGCCCACGCGCGTTCCGCCTCGCGGCACCCCGGGAGACGGCGAGCGGGTCCCAGCCCGCAGCGCGCGCGGGCAGTCGGCCCCGGTCGGCGAACACCGTGCCGGCGTGCGCCTCGGTCAGCAGCGGTCGCCCGAGGATCCGGGAAGCGCAGGCGATCCCGCTGACCATCACGCCCGTGATCCCGCTGCCGTAGCGGGTGCTCTGACCGACGACGTGCAGGCCCTTGATGCCCGTGGCGGTGTTCGGCCGGGCGCCGGTGGCGCCCCAGGTGGCCAGGCCGAACGGGGATCCGCCGGTGGAGAGTGTGTACCGCTCCTGGGTCAGCGGGGTGGCCAGCTCCAGGTGGGTGATGTGGTCCCGGAACGGACCCAGCACTCGCTCACCGGCCCGCAGTACGGCGTCGGTGAAGCGCTTCTTCTCCGCCAGATAGGCGGGCTCGCGGCGGTACCGGCCGCCCTCGGCCGGTCCCCGCTCGACGCCCCAGTGCCGGTAGCCGGGCGGGCACATCGTCATCAGCTGAAAGTTCGCGTGTCCGGGCGGGCAGAGGTGCCGCGCGCCGGGCTCCTTCAGCGAGGCGAACGAGATGAAGAGAAAGCGCACCTCGTCCGGCTGCTCGCCCGCGTGTAGCCCGCGGTAGAGGTCGCCGATGTCTTCGTGGTCGTACCACCAGATGTTGGCCTCGGCCTGCCGCGCCGGCGGCCGGTCGAGAGCGATGTAGACGGTCGCGAAGGGCAGCCCCACCGTCGCCTCCCGGGTCGCGCGGACGATCCGCGGGCTGAAGTGCTCCGCACCTACCAAGTCCAGCACCGTGCGGCGATAGTCGGCGCCGGAGATCACCAGCGGCGCGGTGAGCGATGTCCCGTCCGCCAGGCGCACACCGGTCGCCGTGCGCTCCGCGACGTCGATCGAGGTGACCCGGCTACGGGTGCGCAGTTCACCGCCGTGCGCCTCCATGACCTCGATCAGCGTCGCAGCCAGCAACTGTCCGCCGCCGACCGGGACATAGGCGCCCCGGATGTAGTGGTCGGTCACCATGGCGTGGGTAGCAACCGTCGCGACGTCCGGGCCCATGCCGTAGTTCGGCGACTGGGCGGCGAGCACCGTACGGGCCCGGGTGGACAGCCCGCAGTGGTCGAATAGTTCGGACAGCGGCCGCCGGCCCCAGGCCCGTACGTGCTCGGTGCCGGCGGCGATCTCTGGCAGCGCGGCGTCGGTGAGCAGCGCCCAGCGCTGTTCAGCGCCGACGGACCGACAGGTACTGGTGAACGTGCGCAGGCCCTCCGCGTCCTCGGGCAGCGCCCGTTCGAGCCGGGTCAGGTACGCGTCCCAGTCGGCGGGCACGTCGAGCGTGAGCCCGGGGATCAGGACCTGGTCGAAGCAGTCGCGGTCCATCTCGCGGAACCGTATCCGGTCGTCGGCGCCGAGGCCGGACAGGATGGCCGGGATGACGCCGTCGGGTCCGCAGTCGCCCAGGTAGTGCACGCCGACGTCGAACTCGTAGGCACGGCGGCGGCGGAAGACGTGGCTGTTGCCGCCCGCCCAGTCGTGCTGCTCAAGCACGAGCACCCGCCGTCCCGCGGCGGCGAGATAGGCGGCGCAGGTCAGGCCGCCGAGGCCGCCCCCCACGACGATGGCGTCCCACTGCTCTTCGGGGCTGGTGCTGGTCAAGGGGTCCTCGCCGTGGTCGTGGTCAGCATGCGGGATACAGCCGCAGCAGCGCGCAGCCGAGGATGCCGTCGTGGTCGACCGCGGTCACCAGCGCCAAGCGGCCGGCGAGCACCGCGTCGTCCTCGGCCCTGACGAGCACGGCGAGCACCTGGAAGGCGGCCGCTGCGGCCGCCAGATCGCCGATCAGGCTGGTGCAGTCGACCTCCGTGGGTGACCGGTGACCGAACAGCTCGGACAGCGCGGCCTGTTCCGGGCCGCTGGCTGCGCCCGGGGCGACGAGTGCGATGTCAGTGGGCCGAGCTCCGGCCCGCTCCAGCGCCCGGCGCAGACAGCGGAGCAGCAGCGCCGGGATCTCCCCGGCGTCCTTGTACACGCCGAACTCCAGCGCGACGACTTCGGCCAGGCCGCCCCGCTCGGCAGCCGCGGAGCCGTCCGGCTCCAGGCGCAGCACCGCCGTCCCCTCACCGAGGACCGTGCCGTCCGGGTCGCCTTGGCCGTGGTGGTGCAGCCGTGCCCGCGCGTCGGAGTACTCCTCGGCGCCGCCGCAGAACAGCGTCCCTGCGCGGCCGCCGACCTGCAGCCGGCGCGCGTAGTTCAGCGCCAGGAGGCCGGCCGCGCGGCCGCCGGCGATCGTCGCGTTCGGGCCCTTGAGCCCGTGCCAGATCGCGCACTGGCCAGCCGCGCAGTTCATCACCGTGTTGGGGAAACGGGCCGGGTCGACGTAGAACGGCCGATCGCCGTCGAGCGAGCTGCGGGTGAAGTCCATCGTGGATTGCACGCTGCCGGTGGTGCCGAGTACCAGGCCGGGGGCCGGGCCCTCGGTAGGAGTGCCGGGCGCCTCCGGCCGGTCCACCAGTTCGCCGACCGCCGCCACCGACAGCGCGGTGACCCGGTCCATCGAGCGGGTGCCTTTCTTGCCGAGTACGGTACGGGCGTCGAAGTCCGGAACCAGCCGGCGGGGCACGTCCCGGGCGGGCCCGGCGGCCGAGGCGGGGGCCGGAACTCCGCCCCGCAGCCCGGCCCGGAATGCCTCCGATCCGAACCCGAACGGCGAGATCGCCGACCATGCAGTGATGACGGGTCGCATGCCTGTCACGCTGCTCCTTCGTCGTAGCGGCCGAAGATGACCACCGCGTTGTTGCCGCCGAAGGCGAGCCCGTTGTTCTGAACGATCCGTAGGTCCGCCGCCACCGACTCGTTGGGTACGCAGTCGAGACCGCACTCGGGATCGGTCGTGGTGTGGTTGACGGTCGGCGGGATGAAGCCGTGCTCCAGGGCCAGGGTGCAGCCGATCGCGGCAAGCGCGCTGGCCGCGCCCATGGTGTGCCCGAGCATCGACTTCATCGACACCGTACGGGGCGGCCGGTCGCCGAAGACCGCGTGGATCGCCCTCGCCTCGGTGCTGTCGTTGGCCTTCGTGCCGGTGCCGTGCGCCGAGATGAGATCCACCTCGTCCGCTTTGACGCCCGCGTCGGTGACCGCCAGCCGCATGCAGTCGGCGACGCTCTCCTCGAGCGGCGCGACCTGGTGGTACGCATCGCAGTTGAGGCCGTATCCGAGCACCTCGGCGTGGATCCGGGCGCCCCGGGTGAGCGCCGACTCCAGACTCTCCAGCACCAGCATCCCCGACCCCTCGCCGGTGAGGATGCCCTTGCGGCCGAGGTCGAAGGGGCGGCAGCGGTCTGGAGCGATGGTGCCGAGCCGGTAGAACCCGGCGAAGGTCTTGAGGCAGACCGCGTCCGCGCCGCCGCAGAAGGCCAGATCCGCATCGCCCGCCCGGATGGCGTCGAGCCCGTAGCCGATCGCGTAGTTGCCGGCAGCGCACGCCGTCGGGATGGTCACCGCCTCGGCGTCTGCGAGCGCGAACTCGCGCGCGACGGAGGCCGACAGCCGGGAAGGGGAGGCCCGGCGGGCGATCCGCGGGGCCATCGCACCCGGTTCCGCAGCGTCCTGCGCCACCAGCCGGTCGAGGTCGCGGGTCTCGCCGTCGGTGGTGCCGACGGCCACCAGGACGCGGCTCGCGGCCAGCACCTCCGGGGTCAGCCCGGCGTGGCCTGCGGCCATCCTGGCGGCGGCCACGGCGAACTGGGCTGCCCGGCCGAGCTCTCCAGGATCGAGCCGCTTGATCCAGCGCTCCGGTTCGAACCCTGCTATCTCGCAGCCGTTGGCGTGCTCGAAGCCGGTGGTGTCGAATGCGGATATGGGCCGGACCTCGCTGCGACCGGTGCGCAGCCCGGCGAGGAATTCGGTGACCGAGGTGCCGATGCTGGAAACTACGCCGAGCCCGGTGATCACTACCCGCCGGCCGGGTCTTTTCGTTCTCCCAGCAAGCAATGCACTGACCCCAATTCAGAAGAGAGATGCAATTCAGATCCGCCCGGAAGACTACAGCCGGACTTCCGGCGGGTACACAACTGCCGGTGTCTCGTTCCGTCCCGTATCGTCCTTCCACTTGCTGGGACGCCGTCGCGCGGGCAAGTCTGCAGTTCGAGCGCGACGATGCGATAGGGGTAGTCCAGTGACGAATCCGTTCGACGATAACAAGGCGGTCTTCTCTGTCCTGGTGAACGGCGAAGGGCAGTATTCGCTCTGGCCGGTATTCGCCGACATTCCGGAGGGTTGGACCGCGGAGATCTCCGACAGCAGCCGCGAGGTCTGCCTGGCCTACATCGAGGAGAACTGGGCGGATATGCGGCCGAAGAGTCTGCGCGAAGCCTCCTGACGTTCGCCGCCCTGGTCCACCGGCTACTACCCCGGGAATGAAAATGAGCAACGTCGGCGGTGACCTGCTGCCGCTTTCCGCCGCGCAGCGCGGAATCTGGTACGGACATCAACTCGATTCCAGCGGCCGGAGCTATCGGATCGCGGAATACTTCGACATCCGCGGCCCCGTAGACCCCGAGGTGTTCGGTGCCAGTTGGCACCAAGTCGTCGAGGAGACCGAGGCGCTGCGCCTCCGGTTCACCGAAGAAGCGGATGGGCCACGGCAGTTCGTCCACGGCACCGGGGCCGCCACCGTGGACGTGGTGGACGTCTCCGCGAGGCCGGACCCCGCGGACGCCGCGTTGGAGCAGATGCGCGCCGACCTGGACCGGCCGGTCGACCTGTCCCGTGGCCCGCTGCACACCGTGTTGCTGTTCAAGCTGGCCGCGGAACGCTGGCAGTGGTACTTCCAGTTCCACCACGCCGCTCTGGACGGTTACAGCGGGGCGATGGTGGTCCGTCGCGTCGCCGAGGCGTACTCGGCGCTCCTCGCCGGCGAGCCGACTGGCCGGCCGGAACCGCTGCCGTTGCGTGGTTTGCTTGACGAGGAGGCCGACTATCGTACCTCCGACTCCTTCGCCGCCGACCAGGAGTACTGGCGTGCCAAGCTGGCCGACCGGCCGGACCGGGTGACCCTGGCCAAGCGTTCGTCCGGCGCGGCCGAAGAGCCGGCGCACTGCTCGGCACAGCTCGGCGCGGACCTCCAGCAGCGGCTGATCGACTCCACCGGGCGGGCGCTGCCCACCGTCGTGCTCACCGCCGTGGCCGCCTATCTGCACCGGCTGACCGGAGCGCAGGACCTCGTGCTCGGACTGCCGGTGACGGCACGGCCGGGCCCCGGCACCGGGGCGGCTGGGATGGTGTCCAATCTGCTG
Organism: Streptomyces sp. NPDC051173; assembly: GCF_040689515.1. Taxonomy (NCBI): domain Bacteria; kingdom Bacillati; phylum Actinomycetota; class Actinomycetes; order Kitasatosporales; family Streptomycetaceae; genus Streptomyces; species Streptomyces sp. NPDC051173. The sequence continues at coordinate 67,870 of NZ_JBFBBD010000020.1, read as the reverse complement.
CCGCTGCGCCTAACAGTGACCAGTGGGCTCAGCTGCGCCGACCTCGCCCGGCACGTGCTGTCGCGCGCCCGTGAGGCGCTGCGCCACCAGCGGTACCGCTACGAGGACATGCGCCGCGACCAGCGGTTGTCCCTGGAGGACGAATCGCTGGTCGGCCCGGTGGTCAACGTTCTGCCGTTCAGCTACGACCGCGGTTTCGGCGGTCACCCGATGACCTCCCACAACCTCGCGGGCGGGCTGGTCGAGGATCTGTCGATCACGGTCTACGACCGCGGTGAAGGGCAGGGGCTGCGCGTCGACTTCGACGCGAGTGCTCTGTACCGGCAGGAGGACCTCCTGACCCACCAGCGCGGCCTGCTGCGCGTGTTGCAGGCGATGGCGGACGACCCGGCGGTGGAGGTCGGCCGGATCGAGCTGCTCGACGAGGCCGAGCGCCGGCGGGTGCTGCACGAGTGGAACGACACGGCCCGCGAGCACCCAGCGGCGACCTGGCCCGCGCTCTTCGAGGCACAGGCCGCCAGAACCCCCGACGCGGCCGCTGTCCTCTTCGAGGACACCGCGCTGAGCTACGCTCATCTGAACGGCCGCGCCAACCGGCTCGCCCGCTCGCTGGTCGCCTCCGGCATCGGCCCCGAGAGCGTGGTGGCACTGGCACTGCCGCGCTCGATCGAGCTGATCACCGCCATGCTCGCAGTGTCCAAGGCGGGCGGCGCGTACCTCCCGCTCGATCCGGAACACCCGGCGGAGCGGCTCGCGTTCATGTGCGCGGACGCCGCGCCCGCCTGCGTCATCATCGGCGAGCAGAGCCCGGCGGGCTTGCCCGGCGGCCTTCCCCGGATCACGCTCGACGGCCGCTCCGGCACCCACACGGACACCGGCCCGGCGGCCGACCTGAGCGACGCCGACCGGATCGCCCCGCTGCTGCCGGACCACCCGGCGTACGTCATCTACACGTCTGGCTCCACCGGCCGGCCGAAGGGTGTCGTCGTCACCCACGCCGGTGCGGCGTCGCTCGCTTTCGGGCAGATCGCCCGGCTGGGAGTGGACGAGCGCAGCCGGGTCCTGCAGTTCGCGTCCCCGAGCTTCGACGCGGCGTTCTCCGAGGTGTCGATGGCCCTCCTGTCCGGAGCGGCGCTGGTGCTCGCGCGCGCCGAGCAGCTCGTCCCAGGCGTCACCCTGACCGAGCTGGCCGCCAAGCACGCCCTGACTCACGTGACCCTGCCGCCCGCCGTCCTCTCCGCGATGCGGCCCGACGAGCTGCCGGTAAACCTCACCCTCAATCTGGCCGGCGAGGCGTGCCCGCCCGAGGTCGTCGCTGCCTGGTCGCCGGGCCGCCTCGTGCTCAATGCCTATGGTCCGACCGAGGGCACGGTCTGCGCGACCATGTCGGACCCCCTGTCCGGCTCCCGGACGCCGCCGATCGGCCGCCCGATCGACAACATGCGGGTGCTCGTCCTGGACGGCGCGCTGCGCCTGGTGCCGGCAGGCGTCGCCGGCGAGCTCTACCTGGCCGGTCCGGGACTGGCACGGGGCTATCAGGGACGTCCGGGACTGACCGCGCAGCGGTTTCTCCCCTGCCCGACCGAGGCCGCACAGGCGCCGGGCGAACGGATGTACCGGACGGGCGACCTCGCCCGTTGGCGTACCGACGGGCAGCTGGAATTCCTCGGCCGCGCCGACGACCAAGTCAAGATCCGCGGCTTCCGCATCGAACCGGGCGAGATCGAATCTGTGCTGGCCAGCGACGGCGCCGTGCGCGAAGTCGCCGTGGTCGCCCGCGAGGACGTCCCCGGCGAGCAGCGCCTGATCGCTTACGTCGTGCCACACGAGGGGCGGACCGTCGACCCGGCGGCGGCTCGGAGGTCGGTCGGTGAGGTCCTGCCCCGGCACATGGTGCCCGCAGCGGTCGTTGTCCTCGACCGGCTCCCGCTGACTCCCAACGGAAAGCTGGACCGCCGCGCGCTGCCCGCCGCCAGGTTCACCGGCACCGGTACGAGCCGTGCCCCACGCAGCCCGCGGGAGGAGATCCTCTGCGGCCTGTTCGCGGATGTCACCGGCGCGGCCAAGGTGCACATCGACGACCACTTCTTCGACCTCGGCGGGCACTCGCTCCTCGCGACCAAGCTGGTGGCCAGGATCAGGCCGGCCTTCGGTGTGGAACTCACCGTCCGCGACATCTTCGGCGCACCCACGGTGGCGGAGCTCGCGCGGCGGCTGGACGAGGTCGGCGGCTCGCTGCGGCCCGCCGTCACCCGCGCGCAGCGGCCCGAACGGTTGCCGCTGTCCTTCGCTCAGCGCCGTCTGTGGTTTCTCGGCCAGATGGAGGGCCCGAGCGCAACGTACAACATGCCGGCCGTGCTGCGGCTGACCGGCGAGCTCGACTGTGCGGCACTGGCCGCGGCGCTTGGGGACCTGACCGACCGGCACGAGACGCTGCGGACGGTGTTCGGGGAGGTCGACGGAGTGCCGTTCCAGCGCGTGCTCGACGTCCGGCCCGCGCTGCCGTGCACCGACGCCACCCAGCAGGGGCTGGACGCCGAGGTCGCCAGGTTCTGCGGCCAGGAGTTCGACCTGGCCGCCGATCCGCCGCTGCGGGCACAGCTCTTCGCACTGTCCCCGACCGAGCACGTACTCGCCCTGGTGATCCACCACATCGCGGGCGACGGCTGGTCGATGGCCCCGCTGGCAGACGACCTGGCATCTGCGTACCAGGTCCGGGCCGCCGGGCTCGACGACGGTGCGCCCGAACTGCCCGTCCAGTACGCGGACTACACGCTGTGGCAGCAGCATCTGCTGGGCACCGAGGACGACCCGGACAGTCTGATCAACGAGCAGATCCAGTACTGGGCGAAAGCGCTGGACGGCGTGCCGGAGGAACTGCCACTGCCGGTGGACCGGCAGCGTCCCGCGGTCGCCAGCTACCGGGGCTCGACCGTCCGGTTCGACATCGGAGCCGACCTCCATGCCGCGCTCACCGAGCTGGCCCGGCAGAGCGATGCGAGCCTGTTCATGGTGGTCCAGGCGGGCCTGTCCGCACTGCTCAGCCGACTGGGTGCCGGTACGGACATCCCCATCGGCACGGCCATTGCCGGCCGGACCGACGAGAGCCTGGACGGGCTCGTCGGATTCTTCGTCAACACCCTGGTGCTGCGCACCGACCTCGGCGGCGACCCGGCGCTGCGCGAACTCATCGCGCGGGTACGGGAAACGGATCTCAGCGCCTACGCCAACCAGGACCTTCCGTTCGAGCGCCTGGTGGAGATCCTCAATCCGAGCCGGTCGACGTCGCGGCACCCCCTGTTCCAGGTGATGCTGGCGTTCCAGAACCTGGCCGACGTCGAGTTCCGGCTGCCCGGGCTGGCGGTCGAGGCCAAGCAGCTCTACACCGAGACTGCGAAGTTCGACCTGGCCTTCAGCGTGTTCGAGCAGTTCGACGAGCAGGGCACGCCGCACGGGCTGACCGGCGTGGTCGAGTTCGCGGTCGAGCTGTTCGACCCGGCCACCGTCGAGCGGATGCTGGACCGGCTGGTCCGGGTCTTCGAGGTGATGACGGCCGACCCCGGGACACGTCTCGGCGACGTCGACGTCCTCGACTCCGCCGAGCGGCAGCAGGTGCTGCGCGAGTGGAACGACACTGGCCGGGATGTCGCCCCGGCGGTCTTCCCGGAGCTCTTCCAGACGCAGGTGGCCGCGACCCCAGACGCGGTCGCGATCCGCTGCGAGGGCACCGCGCTCACCTACCGGGAGCTGAACGCGAACGCCAACCGGCTGGCCCGGCATCTGGCCGCGCGCGGGGTGGGGCCGGACGACTACGTCGCGCTCGCGCTGCCCCGGTCGATCGAGCTGACCACGGCCATGCTGGCGGTGCTGAAGGCCGGCGCCGCCTATCTGCCGGTGGACCCGGACTACCCCGCGGAGCGCATCGCGTTCATGCTCGACGACGCCGCGCCGCGGTGCGTGCTGATCGCAGCGGACAGTACGGTCCCGCTGCCCGCCGGACTCGTGCGGATCGTCCTCGACGGCGCGACCCGCTCGGCCGCCTCCCGACTGCCGGGCGGGGATCTGGTGGACGGCGACCGCGTGGCGCCCCTGCGGCCGGGCCATGCCGCCTACGTCATCTACACCTCCGGTTCCACCGGCGTTCCGAAGGGCGTCGTGGTCCCCCACGCGGGCATCGCCAGCCGGATGGGCAGCGAGATCGAGCGCCTGGACGTGAGGCCGGACAGCGTCGTGCTGCAGTTCGCGTCGCCCAGCTTCGACGGCGCGTTCTCCGACATGTGCATGGCGCTGCTGGCCGGTGCGACGCTGGTCGTGGCGCCGAGGGAGAAGACGCTGCCGGGGCCGGCGCTGAGCGCGCTGATGCACGAGCAGGGCATCACCCATGTGACCCTGCCCCCGCCGGTGCTCGCGGCCCTGCCGGACGACGGCCTGCCCGCATCGATGATGCTGGTCATGGCTGGCGACGCTTGCTCGGCCGACATCGTCAGCCGCTGGGCGCCTGGCCGCCGGATGGTCAACGCCTACGGCCCAACCGAGGCCACCGTCTGCGCCACCATCAGCGACCATCTAGTCCCCGACGGCACCCTGCCCCCGATCGGACGGCCGCTGGACAACACCCGGCTCTACGTCCTCGACAACCGGCTGCGGCCCACTCCGCCGGGCGTGGCCGGTGAGCTCTACATCGCGGGTGAAGCCCTGGCGCGCGGTTACCTCCGGCGCCCGGGACTGACTGCCGGCCGGTTCGTGGCCTGCCCGTTCGGCGTCCCCGGGGAGCGGATGTACCGGACCGGGGACGTGGCCCGGTGGCGCGGCGACGGCCAGCTCGAGTTCGTAGGCCGGTCCGACGACCAGGTAAAGGTCCGTGGCTTCCGGATCGAACTCGGCGAGGTGGAGGCGGCGCTGACCGCCCACCCCGGCGTGGCGCAGGCCGTCGTGGTGCCCCGGGAGGACCAGCCGGGTGGCAAGCACCTTGTCGGCTATCTCGTCCCCAGCGGAGACGACCCCGCGGTGGCGAAGGACCGGGACGAGCGGCAGGTGGGGGAGTGGCAGCTCACCTACGACTCGCTCTACGCCGGCGGGGAAGCGGCCGAGTTCGGCGAGGACTTCTCCGGCTGGAACAGCAGCTATGACGGTCTGCCGATCCCCGTCGAGCAGATGCGCGCTTGGCGCGACGCGACTGTCGACCGGATCCTCGAACTGCGGCCGAAGCGCGTGCTTGAGATCGGCATGGGCACCGGGCTGCTCCTCTCGAAGATCGCGCCGGAGTGCGAGAGCTACTGGGGCACCGACATCTCGCCCCGGATCGTCGAGGGAGTCCGCGGCCAGGTGGCCCGCGACCCGCGGCTGGCCGACCGCGTCGAGGTACGGGTCCAGCCGGCCCACGACCTCGACGGGCTGCCACAGGGACACTTCGACACGGTTGTGCTGAACTCCGTCGTGCAGTACTTCCCGAACGCCGACTACCTGGAGAAAGTGCTGCGGGGCCTGCTTGGGCTGCTGACCCCAGGCGGCCGGGTGTTCGTCGGCGACGCACGCAACATGCACCTGCTGGAGGCGCTGCGCACAGCCGTCGAGCTGGGCCGCCCGGCCGGCACGGCGGACGGCAAGGCGGTGCGTGCGGCGGTCGAGCAGTCCGTGTCCCTGGAGAAGGAACTGCTGATCGACCCGGCCTTTTTCACCGGCCTGGACGCCGCGGCCGACCTCCGCGTCAAGCGATCGGACTTCCGCAACGAGCTGACCGCGCACCGATTCGATGTCGTCCTCCACAAGCAGCCGTACGAACGCGTCGATACCGACGGCGCCTGTGAGCTCACCTGGGGCGCCGACCTCACCGGCCTGGACACGCTGGCGGACCTGCTGGCCGCGGCGCACCCCGCACCCGTCCGGCTACGCGGCGTCCCCGACGCGCGGGTCGAGCACGAACTCGCGGCGGTACGCGTCCTGGCCGACGGTGGCCCGCAGGAAGCCGCCCGGGACAGGCTGGCGGAACGGGACGATGCCCTCCCGGACCCCGGGGGCTTTGCCGAGCCGGCCGGACGGGCCGGCTACCGCGCTCTGGTGCTGCCTCCGGGCGAGGACGGCACGCTCGACGTCCTGTTCATGGAGCGGAGCGCGACAGGGGTGCCCACGAGCGGGTATCGGCCGCAGCGCTCCGGACCCCGGCCGCTGACCAACAACCCGTCCCGGTCCGCGGAAGCCATCTCCCTGGGTGCCGCGGTGAAGGCTCACCTGCAGGACTCCCTGCCCGACCATATGGTCCCCTCGACTCTGGTCGTGCTGGAAGAGCTGCCGCTGACGCCGAACGGCAAGGTGGACCGGCGTGCACTGCCCGCACCGGGCCGAGCCGGCGCCGGGACCGGCCGGGGGCCGCGGAACGAGCGTGAGGAAGTGCTGTGCCAGCTGTTCGCGGAGCTGCTCGGCGTGCCGAAGGTCGGCATCGACGACGACTTCTTCGAGCTCGGCGGCCACTCGCTGCTGGCGACCCGACTGGTGTCCCGGATCCGGTCGACGCTGGGCGTCGAGCTCGCCATCCCGGATCTGTTCAACGCGACCACGGTCGAGAAGCTCTCGGGCCGGCTGGCCGTGGCGCGCAAGCGCGAGCGGCCAGTGCTGCGACCGCGTCCGCGCCCGACAAGTTAAGGAGACTGTCCGTGTCATCTGCTGAAGAGTTCGATGTCGTCGTGGTCGGCGGTGGCCCAAGTGGCTCGACTGTCGCGTCCTTCGTCGCCAAGCAGGGACACCGGGTGCTGCTGCTCGAGAAGGAGTCCTTCCCGCGGTACCAGATCGGTGAGTCACTGCTACCGGCGACCGTGCACGGCATCTGTGGGCTGCTGGGCGTCTCCGAGGAGATCGAGCGGGCCGGTTTCACACGCAAGCTCGGCGGCACCTTCCGGTGGGGCAGCAGCCCCGAGCCGTGGTCGTTCGCCTTCGCCATCTCGCCGCGGATGGCCGGTCCGACCTCGCATGCGTATCAGGTCGAGCGGATGAAGTTCGACGACATCCTGCTCAAACACTCCCGCAAGCTCGGGGTGGACGTGCGCGAGAACTGCGCCGTGACCGAGGTGGTCGAGGACGGCGAGCGGGTCCGCGGGGTCGCCTACACCGACGCAACCGGTGCCCGGCACACGGTCAGCGCGCGGTACGTCGTCGACGCGTCCGGGAACAAGAGCCGAATCCACCGCAGGGCCGGTGGCGAACGCGCCTACTCGGACTTCTTCCGCAACATCGCGATCTTCGGCTATTACGAAGGCGGCAAGCGGATGCCCGGGCCAAAGCAGGGCAACATCTTCTGCGTCGCCTTCGACGAAGGCTGGTTTTGGTACATCCCGCTGAGCGACACCCTCACCAGCGTGGGCGCGGTGGTGAACCGTGAGTTCGCGGAGTCGGTGCAGGGTGACCCCGCCGACGCGCTCTCGCAGCTCATCGCGAAGTGCCCCCGGGTCGACGACCTGCTGGCCGACGCCGAGCGTGTCACGGAAGGCGTCTACGGCCAGGTGCGTGTCCGGAAGGACTACTCGTACAGCAACAGCAGCTACTGGCGCCCGGGAATGGTGCTGGTCGGGGATGCCGCCTGCTTCCTCGACCCGGTCTTCTCCTCGGGGGTGCACCTCGCGACCTACAGCGCTCTGCTCGCTGCGAGGTCCATCAACTCCGTGCTGGCGGGCGACCTCGGCGAGGAGGAGAGCTTCGCCGAGTTCGATGCGCGGTACCGCCACGAATTCGGCCTGTTCTACGAGTTCCTGGTGTCGTTCTACGATATGAACAGTGACCACCAGTCGTACTTCTGGCAGGCGAAGAAGGTCACCAGCTTCGCGGACTCGGAGCTTGAGGCATTCGTCGAGCTGGTGGGCGGGGTGGCCTCTCTCGACGGCGCCTTCGTGGACGCCGAGTCAGTGCGGACGAGGTTCAAGCACACCGCCGGTGAACTCGAGCGGTCGGTGTCCCAGGTCGACCGGACCGGTGGGGACGACGCCACTCCGTTGTACCAGTCGGAGATCATGGGCAGCGTCATGGAGCAGGGTACCCAGATCCAGGTCCAGGCCGCGCTCGGCGGTGACCTCGACCCGGCGGACGCGCTGTTCCCCGGCGGGCTGGTGCCCTCGGCCGACAGCCTGCGCTGGGTGGCGTCGGCCGAGCAGTGAGCCACGGCGTCTCGAGGTCTTGGCGGTGCAGTACCCGGGCCGCCAGGACCGCTGGCACGAGCCTGCGATCGACGACCTCGGCGAGCTCGCGGGGCATGTCGTCAGGGAGTTCGGGCCCGCCCGGAACGGCGGTCCGCCGGCCCTGTTCGGGCACAGAACGGGTGCCTTGGCAGCGTGCGAGGTAGCCCGCCGACTGGCGTCGGCGCGGCTGTATGTGTCCGCGCACTCGGCGCCCCCTCGCGGAGCGTCGAGGCCACGATGGGGCTCAGAGATTGACGCCGATCTGATCACGGACATGCGCAGGCTGAACGGAACGGACACCGGACTCCTCACCGACTCGGCGATGCTGGAGCTGCTCCTTCCGGGCCTCCGGGCCGAGTACCACGCCGTCCGGACCTACCAGTGGCACCCGAGCTCCGAGCCCTGCTGTCCAGTGCGGGTCCTTCCCGGCAGTCGCGACTGCGACACCCCGCCGCACGTGGTGCGGGACTGGAAACGGCACACCGCGGGCGAGGCCGTTTCCATGAGTACGAGGGCGGGCGCTTCTACCTGACTGAGCACACCCGGCGGACAGCGGACCTCCTCGCCGCGGACATCGCGCAAGCGAAGGCCCCGGTGAACTGCGCGGCCCCGTAGCCGATCCCGGCTATCGCGCCGAGCAGGCCGAGGAGATTCAGCCCGCCCGTGTACCAGCCCCACTTCTTGGAGCCCGGCTGGTCGGCCATGTAATACAGCGCGCCGGAGGTGGGGTAAGCGCTGGTGATCTCCGCGAGCCTGGTGCCGACGAACATGACTGTCACCCCCACCCGGGGCTGACGCTCATCGGCAACGGGACCGCCTGGCTGGCCGAACTCGACATCACGCTGCCGCCCGTCACGCGGCGTCCGCCTGTCCGATCGTGCCTGGACTGGACGGAACGCTGCCCTCACTTGGCCGGTGCCGTCGGTGCCCGCCGTATGCCGTCATGCCTTCGGCTCCGGCTGGATCACTCGGATCGGCACCAGCCGCGCCGTCGCTCTCACCGACGCCGGCCAGCGCGCGCTCCAGGACCACTTCGGCCTGTCCGACGAGATGCGTAGTCTGTACCCGCCCGCAACTTGGGTCTCGACCTCGACCTGGCGGACGCGGTGAACATGGCGTTGGCTGCAGCTTTCGACACCGAGGCCATCTTCGCCCTCGACCGCCGAGACTTCCATGCGGTACGCCGGCTCGGGGGCTACAAGGCATTCCGGGTCCTCCCTGACGACCTCCCGCTCTGGCTACTGCCTCACGGCGGTGTGGTCGGCGTTATCGGCGACGGAACATCAGGTGTGGGACGCCGCCTTGCGTAGGGGAGCGTCGTGCGAGTGTACGTAGCGCCTATGCCGCACGTAAGGCACACTGCCGATCAACGCGATGCTTGCACAGTAGGGCCCTGACCTGCTGTTTCTTTCCACATGTTTTTCATCCCCCTCTTCCCGACATCGCATCATGTGGAGTGCGTGGCGACCCTGAAGCCGATCGCCAAGAATGCCTGACCTGTAGGTTTATGCGTGTGCATCACAAGGTGGTGTGGGGGTTGCGGGGCATTTCCGAATGCTGGAATACCGCTCGCGACGCTCATCCGACGCTCTCCCTGGCAAAGTGTCAGCTGGCGGGAAGCGGGGGCTCCTATGGGTTTCGTCAACCGGTGGGGGCGGGTTGGGGTTGGTAGAAGGTGCCGTCGCGGAGCATGGCGAAGAGCACGTCGGCTCGTCGTCTGGCGAGGCAGAGGAGGGCCTGGGTGTGGTGCTTGCCCTGCGCGATTTTCTTGTCGTAGTAGGTCCGGGAGACCGGGTCGGCCAGGGCGGCGAACGCTGAGAGGAAGAAGGCGCGTTTGAGTTGCTTGTTTCCCCGCCGGGATGGATGTTCGCCGCGGATCGAGGAGCCCGGGCTGCGGGTTGCCGGGGCGAGACCTGCGTAGGCGGCGAGGTGGGCGGCGGACGGGAAGCTGCTGGCGTCGCCCACGTCGATGAGGATCCTTGCTCCGGTCCTGACGCCGATCCCCGGCATGGACGTCAGGACCTTGGAAAGAGGGTGGGCCTCCAGCAGTTCCTCGATCCTCGTGGCGAGGAGTTTCCGCTGGTCGAGCACTGCCTGGAGCGAGCTGGCGAGGCTTGGGACGATCAACGCGGCCGCGTCCGTGCCGGGCACGGTCACCGTCTGCTCGTCCAGGGCCGTGAAGATGTCCTCGATCAGCCGCTCGGCCATCCGCGGTGCCTTCGGCCGGATCAGGTTCACCAGCCGGCGCCGTCCGGCCTTGCGGATCTGGGCCGGGGAACCGAACTGGTCGAGCAGTTTGAGCACGGCTGGGTGCTGCACTCGCGGGCCCAGCACGCGCTCCAGCGACGGGTGGATCTGTGTCAGCAGGCCCCGCAGCCTGTTGGCGATCCTCGTCGCTTCGCCGGCCAGGTCGTCGTCGAAACCCACGATCATCTCCATCTCCGCGACCGCCTCGTCGGCAAGCTCGATGGTCCGGAGAGTGTGCGGCATCGAGCGGGCGGCGTCGGCGATGATGAACGCGTCACGGGCGTCGGTCTTGGCCTCGCCTGGGTAGAGGTCGGCGATCCGGCGCATCGTCAGTCCGGGTAGATAGGCGACCTGGCAGCCCATATCCCGGGCCACGGTCAGCGGGAGGGCCCCGATCGAGCCCGGCTGGTCGACGATCACGAGCACGGTGCCGTGCTTGGCTTGCAACTTGGTGAAGACTTCGCGGAGCTTGGGCTCGCTGTTGGGCAGCCGCTTGTCGAAGGCCTTCTTCCCGGCCGGGGTGACGGCGGTGGCGTGGTGTTCGCCCTTGCCGACGTCCAGGCCGAGGTAGACGTCGATGTCGCTGGTGTCGATCACGCGCATCCTCCGGTCGTAGTGTTGCTCCGGCGCTGCCGGATGCGCTTGGGCCGGGGGTCGTTCCCTGCGAAACGGATCGTCGGCCCGATACGATGGTGCGTTCTTGCCTTGCGGGGCGCGTTGCTATCCCTCCGGAGTGGCGCGAGGCAGACTCGATGCCCACCTGACGCACGGGTGGGTCGTCAGAGGGGCCTCTTTCCTGTACCACCCCACTATGCGCCCTTGCGAGGAATCCAGAAGGCCAGAAGGTGTTTGCCCGTTCAGGCTGCGGGGGTTCGCGCGGATGGCCCGAAGAGTGACAACTGTTCGTCGTGCTCGGCCGGTTCCGGCATGTGGGCCAGGCCCGGTGCAGCCGCCACATCCGGGTTTACGTCTGCCACCTGGTCCGTTTCCGGGGCCGAGTCCTCTTCAGCGCGGGTGGGGAGGACGTACTCCTGAGACAGGCCCGCGAGGTGCAGGGGCAGCGGAAGGCTCAACGCGTCTGGCAGGTCGGGGGCCTGCCGTAGCTGGTGAACGGCCAGTGCCAGGGCCTCTGGTACGTCCCCGTCCTGCGTGTGGCAGCCGAGCACGGCGACTTCGACCAGGCCGGGGTTCCAGGCGGCTTCGCCCGTGTCGATGGTCAGCTTTCCCTTGGTATTGACCCGTGGGGCCAATTTGTCCGCGGCTACAGAGAGCTTGAAAGTTTGAGCCTTGGGCGTGGTCGACCAGAAGACACGCGCCTCGCCCTGGGCAGTGGATGGATCTGTCCACAGATGGGCCGGGAGGCCATTGGCGCTGTTCGGGTCCGGATTCAGGCCCCACCACTGCGCAGTCTCACGTCCGCGCGCGCTGCGCACCCGTACGATCCGCAAATCCGGGTCCAAGCGACGTGCGGGGGCGTGGCTGCCGCGGAACTTGTCCGCCACCACATTGGCGTCCTGCAGCCAGGTCCAGTGCGAGCGCATGTTCTGACCGTGCGCGAGCAACACGGTGGGGGTGCCTCGAACGGAGCGCAGCACCTTTTCCAGCCATTCCTCGGCCGCCCGTCGCTGTTGAGCCCGGTCTGTCCACCAGGACGGGAGGCTCGCCGATTCGCCGGTGTCACGCGGGGCGGGAACCGGATGCCGGGGGACCTCGGCACGGCGGGTGAGTTGCAACAGCATGACCGGGTACGGCACCCAGGCCCGGGCCTGCTCGTCCCAGCCCTGTACCCGGGCCGCGCCTGCCCCCGACGGCTGAGGCGTGACGAGGACCGCGACGGGAACATGGCCGGCCCAGCGCGTGCGGCTGCGCGCGTTCTTACGCACCATCCAGGTGGCCAAGTACCTCAGGCCCTGCGGGAGTTGCGAGCCGAGGCTGTGCTCGGGATGCACGCGCACGCCCAACTGCCGCAGACCGTCGTCCCATGCTTTGGCAGCACGGAATTCCGCATTCTTCTCGCTGTTGTAACCCTTGGTCTTCTTCGGTACGGCCATGAACTGCGTCAGCACTTTGGCGTCGGCGCAGCCCAGGCGCAGTGCGAACTTCGGATCGTGATCAGGGGAGGAGAAGTCCTTCGCGCGGTCGATTTCCACCAGTGTGAGAGTGGGCACGGGCGAGGCTTGGTCCGAGGCGACGAACTCGGCGGTCTGTGTACGACGCATGGCGACTGCAGTCGTGATGGCTTCACGGGAATGCCGGGTTCCCTCAGGAAGGGGCAGGTCGCCGCCGAGTGAACGCGGCAGCTTCAGGCACCGCAGACGTACGACGATCTCAGGCATCTGCCATTCGAGGACCACTGGGCTGGTGTCGTATGCGGACGAAGCGTCGGGCGCGCCGCCGTCGCCCTTCAGATCCAAATGTGCGATGAGCGCCGCGACCGCTACGTCCCGCATCGCCGGCGTCTGCCACAGCAGTCGCGCCTCCAGTACAGGCGTCACCCCGACGTCGGTTCCGGAGCTGAGGTCGCTCAGTGCGAACGCAGCTCCCTTCCGCCGGGCTTCGGCACGGCGAAGATTCACCTCCGCCTTCTTCGCCGTGTCGGAAGGGTCCTGACGGGGGTTGGCGGGTGAGCTGCCGGAGAGGCGGGTGCGGACGAGAGGCGCGGTGGGGCGAAGCTCCTCGGGCAGAGCCTCCTCGGCCCACTCGGTGAGAGCGGAGCGCTGGTGCGACATCAGACCGGCGCCCACCTCGTGCGACCCCATGGCCGTGCTGTACACGACAGCCGCGCGCATGTCGTCCTGAATCCACTCGGCAGGTGCGGCAAGCAGGGCCTGCGCATCGGGGAACGGGTCGGTGAGGAAGATGTTGCGCAGCATGCCGGCGGGGCCACCGCCCACCCAGTCGTAGCCTCCCTGGAGCCAGGCAAGCCGGGCCACGGCGAACCGGTCGCTGAGCGGCGCGCCGGACAGCCAGGGCACGCGCGGTCGCAGCATGACCGTGGTCCTGCGCCCGAAGGGAAGGTGGAGCCGACCGGCCTTCGCGCCGATGCGCGTGGCGTACCGCCGGATGTGCGTGTGGAAATGGAACCGTGGCAGCGGTTCGAAGGGCACCGTGTGGAGGGTGATGTTCAGGACCACTGAGTACCACTCCGTGCCGCGAGCGCCCTCGTGGGGCAGCGCCTGCGACACCAGCTCGGCCCCTTGGTCCTGCGGTCCGCGCGGCATCGCCCGGAAACGCAGCCGTCCCGCTCCGAAGTCGTACGGCTCCAGGGAGAGGATCCGCTGGGCCAGCCAGTCGGTGGTCAACTGGAACTGGCGAGGGTCCGGAGCGGCGGTTCCGCCCGCGGTCGTCGGGCACTTGAGCAGTTCCACCTCGACGTCCTGTTGCCACTGGGGCGGATCCTCCTGGAACAGGGCCCGTACTTCGGCGACGCGGGAACGGTGTTCGGGTTCCGGTCGGAGGTCGCGGAGCCAGGCACCCAACAGGCCCTGGAAGGCCGGATCGGGAAGCGGGGCCGGGGACGAGTGGGGCGCGTACAGCCAGAAGTCCGGCCCCTCTCCCCGGTACTGCGAGGGGCGCGGGCGTACCAGCAGGTCTGGCGCGAAGGTCTGGAGCACCTGGTCCATGCGCCAGGTCGGCACTGTCTCCCATCGCTTCTCTCGGCCTGCGCTGCACAGGTCGAGCAAGGCATCTCGCCACTGCTCGGGAAACGGAAGTGCGCGGTAGCGTGCGAGGTGGGAGGCGTCGGGAGAGGCCGGGAGCCAGGAAGCGGTTCGGACGGAGTCATAACGAAGAGCCATGGTGGTTCGCCTTCCGGGGCAGGGGTACGGCGGGGCTGTTCAGGAGACGTGATGGGTGAGGTCGCGCAATGCCTTGTACAGCGGCGCGTACAGGAGCTGGGCCACGGCAGGGTCGCCGGAGTCGGGGAAAGCGGAGGGATCGACCGACGGGTCGAAGTAGGGGGCGAGGGCATCGCGCAGTCCGGTCAACAGTCCGTCCTGGAAGGGGACTTGCGTCGCCAGGGACCCCGGTGAGAGGGCCCGCGCCGTTTGCGGAGCGAATCGCGCATCGACGAACACCACCCTTGCGGGGACGCCGCCGCGAACGAGTCGGCCGATCACCTGCCAGATGGTGACCAACTGGTCCCAGGTGAAGGACTGCTTCTCCCGTTCGGACAGTCGTGAGTAGATGTAGCGGCGTGCCAACAGCCTGCGCCACTCCGCCCGGGCCACGTGGCGGAAGGCGAGGCCGGCGGCATCCAGGTCCTCCGCATCGACGGCGAGCTTACCGAAAGTCCCCTGCTCCAGGCCGGGCTCGTTCCGTACGAAGCGCGAGGCCCAGTCGTTGATGGCGAAGACAGCCAGTGACAGGTCGTCGGGGCGGGGGTGCGGGCGCGCCAGGAACAGGGCCGTTCCGAAGGCGGCGTTGCGCTGGGCGTTGAGGATGTTGTGCCCGCGCTCGACCGCCATCAGGGGGGCCACCAGAATCTCCGCGTTGCGATCCTCGGCGAAGGACGCCAGATCTCCACGCCTCAGAACGGTCACCGCTCCCTGGCCCGCCGCCCGGGGCGTCGCCCCTGAGGGGCCCACGGCCTGTTCCAGATCTGCGTCGTCAGCGGCGAGAACGCGGACCCTGTCGCGCCACCGGTCCAGGTCGTGCAGTGCCATGGCGACGGTGTTCGCCTCCTTGTAGCTGCCCACGAGCAGGATCGCCCGTCGTCGGCGGTCGTCGGTGACTTTGGCGAGTTCCTGCTCCAGAGGGCTGGGGCCGCCGCCCCGCCCGGGAGAGCCGAGCTTCTGCGCCAGCTCGCGTGCCGCTGCCGGACGTGTCTTGGGGTTCACCGCGGAGAGGCCCATCGGGCGGCCGTTGTCGTCGTACAGAAAGTGCGTGGTGAAGACCGACTCCCCGACGGCCCGCAGCGATCGCTCCGCAGGTTTGAGCACGGCGCCCACCGGGGCGAGCACGTGGGCCCGGGTGGATGTGCCTGCCCAGCTCGTGCCGGACATCAGCACCACGTGAGGCCCCTTCCGACCAGTGCCGGGATCGGAACCCACCTCGCACAGCGAGAGCAGTAGAGCGCGACCGACACCCGCGCAGCGGAAGAAGCGCAGCGTGCCGCTGTGCCGCCCGTCGTCGTCCCGCTCACGTTCGTCGGGTAGGTACTGGAATCCCAGGACGTTGCCCATTGGCGCTTCAGGGACCAGCGGGGCGTAGTCGAGGGGAGGACGGCGGGAGAGGTCGTTGCCGGTCGAATCGAGATGCAGAGCCGCCTCGACCTGCGGCCACAGGAAGACGAGCCGGTCGAGCCGCTGGTTGAGTGCGCTCAAGAGCAGCATGAACTCCAGCCGCCGCGCGGTCAGATCGAGCCACTGGTCGTCCTCGATGCGTGCTACCGCCGGGGTACGGGCGAGCATCGGGGACAGCACTGCCACGACCCGCTCCCGGGACGCCGGTGTGGAGAGGGTGGTGAGCACGTCGTGTGCGAGCCGGACCAGGTCGTCGGTCTCGTTGGCGTAGGGGCCGTCGCCGCCGAGCGGGTCGTCCCGGAAGGCGTCGAAGATGTCCGTCAGTTCCTTGCGCAGCGCGTCGGTGACAGGGCCGGCCGATTCGGGTTCCGGTGCGTCATCCTCGTACGCCTCGTACAGTTCTGCCTCGTCCGGCACGCCGTCGGGTGCGCACGACGGTGTGGCCGGGGAGAACCACTCGCCGAGGAGCTTCTCCTGGAGGGTCCAGGGGCTGAAGTACTCGATGTCCGCCCACTCGCGGAGATCGGCGTCCGAGATCAGCAGCTTGTACAGGCGGTCCGTGGCCGAGTGGGCCACGGTCAGTGAGGCGGACCACCGCTCGATCTCCTGATCGGTGAGCGGCAGTCGGCCCTGCTTGGACAACTCCTCGATCCGGTGCGTCTGCACCTGGTCGAGCCAGGAGTCGATGCCGGGGGAGACGAGGGTGGCGGAAGGGGCGAAGATCTCGTCCAGTTTCATCTGCACGGAGTCCGCCTCGTCGACGAAGACGATGTCGCTGCGCAGGAGGGCAAGTTCAAGGTGACGCAGCCGTTCGGCACCCAGGTGCCGGGGCACGGCGGACTGTACGAGGCTCGCGGGGTTCGCCACCCAGATCAGGGCGTCCACCAGCTCGCGGGCCGTGTGGTGGCGCGGGCAGGCGTGCCACAGGGGGCATCCGTGCGGAGCGCCTTTCAGCTCGGACGGCTGCGTTTCGGTACACCGAGGGGCGGCCTTGCCGGGGCGATAGGGCTCGGGCAGCGCCGGGGCCGGGTCCGCGGGGAGGGGCGGGTCCTGACGCTTCTTCTCCGGGTACAGGGACGCACAGGGGGCGTCCGCGTAGCGCAGTGGCTCGGGGGCCTCGGTGCCGCGCAGTGCATTGATCACACACACGGTGCTCAGGTCGTCGAAGCCTGGGGCGTCGTGGTCGAGGATGTTGTCCAAGCCGCGCGCGGCGAGCCTACGGTGGAGGCGTTGTACATGCGTCTGCCGGGTCGTCGGCCCCAGTACGGGAGCCGCAGCGAGACCCAAGTCCCGCAGGAGCCCGGCCAGCCGCAGTTGCTCCGCCACGTCTCCCACGACCAGCGTGGTGCGCAGCCCCTGGCGTGCGCCCCAGACGGCCACGAGGGTCATCAGCGTCGACTTGCCCGCGCCGACCATGCCCGCCAGGTGCAGCAGTCCGTCGATGCGCAGGGTGTCGGAATCGACGAAGGACAGCCCGTCGCTGCTGCGTGGTGAGAGCCGCAGCTCCGTCAGCCGGTCCTCCCAGTACCCGGGGCTCGCGACGCCCCTTGTCTGTTCGGTCTCGTCCATCCACCGCGCTGTGTCGACGAGTTCTGCCCGCTTGACCATGAGCGGCGTGCCGTCACCGGGGCGGCCGAGTTCGGGCCGGTGCCCAGGAACGGGCTCGGCGGCGAGCCCCGCGGGGAGGGTCACCGAGGTGGGACGCCGCCAGGCGAGGAAGGTGGCACGGCCGGGCGGGGCGAGCGGCAGTTCCTTGCGGGCGAGCGGGGGGAGGGCCGCCAGCGCCATGTCGTATACGGTGAACCGCTCCGTATCCTGCGATTCTGTGCGTACGGCGGGTGCGTCGCCCTCCCGCGGAACGTCGTAGACACGCACCCGAGGCGGCAGCGCGCGGTAGGTGTCGAGTGCCTGGTGCCAGGCGCGGCGCCGACGCAGCGTCCACAACAGGTGGCGGCCCGCCGTGAGCATGATTGTGTGTTTCTCAGTCACTGCCAGCCCCCGGGACCGGGCGAACGGGTAGCCACCGAAGAGGACGTATGCGCCTCGGGGGCTTTCGCCGGGTGCGATGTGTTCGAGTAGCCGGAGCGCCAGCTCAACCTGACAGACCAGTGCGGGCCTCGTCCCGGACAGGTCTGCGGGGACGTCACCCCACACCTGGGTGAGCTGTTCGGTCACTTTCTTGTACCAGCCGTCGCGGTCACGCACCCTGGCCTCCTTCGGCTCCGGTCAGCCGGGCGCGGGCGCGCACGGTCAGTGTGGTGTCGGTCAACAGGGTCAAGGACCGAGCGTGCGGGGGGCGGTTGCGTGCGTACGTCGCGAGGTAGCCGGGGCGGTCGGTGACCCGGCTCTGCGGCACCACCCAGAACGCCTCGTCGTACCGGGGCTCCTGGGGCACCGGGCGGGCGGAGCGCCCGAGGAATGCCGGGTGGGCCCAGTCCTTCACGTCGACCGCCCACACCCAGCCGTCGGGAAAGGTGATGTGCAGGTCGTATGCGTCGAAGGCGGGCCACATGCGCACCCGCAGGCCGAGCCGCACCAGGGCCTTCTCCAGCTCGGCCTCCGCCCTGCCGGGACCGGTGACGAACTGACGCAACGGAGGCTCCAACTGGAGCAGTTCACCGGCCTCCTGGCGGGCGATGAGCCGCCCCAGCAGCGGTGCGCCCTGTCGGCGGCAGCGGTCCCGTTCGCACCACCACCCGCCCTCCCTCAGCGGCGTGAGCAGGGTGAGGCAGCTGCCGCACGTGGCGTAGGTGTCGCCGCGCAGGTAGCTGTCGGGAACGGGTTGGTAGATCCGTTTGACGAGTTCCCTCACCGGGTCGAGGACGTGGTCCACGGAGACGGAGAAGGCATCGGCCGAGGTCAGTACCGGACGGTTGACGAGCAACCGGCGGAACTCCGTGTAGGCGTCCTCCTCGCCGTACTCACGGCACAGCCTGAGCGCCGCCAGGATGATCTCCCGGTCGCGCTGGTCCAGTGCGCTGTGGGGGTACTTGTCCGCCCATTCGTGGCAGAGCTCGGTCGGGCGGGACGACGCCGGATCGAGGAGCAGATCATCGGGTCCGATCACTTCGTCGGGAAGTGCGACCGGCCAGTCCGCCACCGGCCGCTCCCGGCACCAGGACACCAGATCGGGCAGGCTCATCGGCGGACGTGCACCCCGTTCCAGGCAGGCGAGGACCGTTCCGTCCAGGGCGCGCTGTGCCTCAGGCGGGTAGGGCAGGACGAAGGAGTGCAGACCGCCGACCGCGTCCAGGGTGGTGAGCGCGGAGGCGAGAGTCCGCACGAGGGCGATGCCGTCGTGGGCGGCCCAGTCTGCGGTGTACGGAGGGAGGTCGTCCGGTGCTGTCGTGCTCATCCGGCCTTCACCCGACTCTGTCCTGCTGCACAGTGACGCAGCATTTCGCACCCTTCGCATTGGTCCCCGGGACGCGGCTCGTAGGTCTCGTCGACGGCCCAGGGCGTCGCGAGACGGGAGATCACCTGCCGGGCTTCGGCGACGGTGTCGGAGTCACCCGGGTCGACCTCCAGGCAGCGCGACCCGTCCCCGTACAGCACCTCCAGCTCGATGAGCGACCGGCGCGGGTCGCCGCCGGGTACTCCGTGGGACATCAGGAGCACCGCCAGGGCGAGTTGGGGGTAGGACTCCAGCAGCGGACGTCCCTCCCACAGCGGGCTGCCCGCCGTCTTGGTCTCGTGCCAGATCCACCCGCCGCACCGCGTGTACAGCAGGTCCGGGTCCGCCACGATCACCGTGTCCAGTTCGGGGTCGTAGGCTGTCAGGCGCTTCTGCACCTGTACTTCTTCGTCCGGGCCGAGCTCGTCGAGCGGACAGGCCCGCACATGCTCAGCAATCATGGCGAGCGCCGTGGTCTGCTCGTCCGGGGCCAGTTCCGGGATTTCCTGCGGCAGAGCCGCATCGGCACAAGGGCCCTTGAGATGCTGCTGGTTGAGCCAGGCATCGACGGTGCGCCCCCGTCGGATCGGCTCGCTCTCCGGCGCGGGCGACTTCAGGTGGAGCACCCGGGTCAGGTGGAAGAAGGCGGGGCAGCAGTCGTGCGCGCGAAGGTCGGAAGCGGACACGGAGCGGCGCTTGCGGGGGCGGCGCGGCCCGGGCACGCCGAGCAGGCCGGGGGCCTTCGGCAGCCCCGCACAGCCCGCGAGGGCCTCGCACCGCACGCATTCCGACCCGGGGTTGGTCGCGGTGCCGGTGACGGCGCGGGCGAGTGCCGGCCGGGCATGCGCGGCGAATTCCCGCTCCACGCGGGCGGTGTCCCAGTCGGCCAGTACGCCGTACTCGCCGTCGCCGCAGCCCACACCCACGACGCGGACCCGGTGGGGGAGGGCGGTACTCCCGGGGACCGGGCGGTGTATGTCGCCGAACCCCGCTTGTGAGGGGGTGCCCGTCGCGAGGACTGAGGCGGCCTCGGCGATCTCCTCGGCGGGCCGGTCGCGCTTGAGGGTGTTGAAGGACGGCAACCACAGCTCTCGCTCACCGCCGTCCTCCGATGCGTACCGCCGCCCCCACGCGGTGCGTTCGTAGCGGAGGGCGCCGCGTGCGTCGGGCGCCCGCAACCCCTCGCAAGAAGTCCACTCTTCCCGAACCGGGATCGTGGCCGGGCGCCCGGCCACGATCCGCTCGGACTCCGACTGCCGACGCGCGGCAAGGTACGCGTACACCGCCGTACAAGCCCAACTGACGTGCCCGGTGGTGTACTTGCGGACGTGAGAGATGCCCTCCAGTGCGAACTCCGGAGAGGCGCCGTCGAATTCCACGGCGTCAAGGGCGGCCATCACCGGGCCGAGTGCGAAGTCTTCGACGGGCTTGCGGCGCGAGCGCTTCGGTGCCTGCTGGACCAACGGCCTGGCCCGCACGGCGGAACCACGCGGGCAGCCCCGGGGGTCGTTGCGGACGAGCGGCAGAGAGGTGCGGATGAGGCGGGTGTCACCGTTGGTTCCGGGCGGGAGCGGTTGAAGCGTCACGGCGAACCTCTCAGGGGGCGCGGGAGCGTACTCGACAAGAGAAGCATGCGTCTGTGTACATAGTCAATCCAGTTAATGCATTCTGTTCATGAAACGCTATGGTGTGTCAGGCGGCGCGCATCGCGCAGGCAGAAGGGGGTGAGGTGTGGAAGCCGGGGACGTCCTCGACGACGGGCGCTTCCTGGTCGAGGAGTCTCTCGATCAGGGTGGCATGGGCAGCATCTGGAAGGCCACGGACACCACTACCGGAAGGACGGTCGCGGTCAAGGTCCTCCGGCTGGACGCCTACACGCACGGGCGCCTCAGTCCCGGCGAGCGGGTACGGCGCAACGTCGAGATGCTCAAACGCTTCGAACGCGAAGGCGCGATCCTCGCTGAACTCGACCACCCCGCGATCCCCCGGCTTCTGCACCGGGGTTACTGGCGAGAAGAGCCGTACCTCGTCATGGAGTACCTCGACGGGCCCACCCTGCGCGAATTCCTCGACCAGCACAGGCCGCTCCCGCTGGCCGCGGCCTGTGCCATCGCCGTCCAGATCGCCGAAGCTCTCGCCCACGCCCATGTCCACGGAGTCGTCCACCGAGACCTCAAGCCGGGGAACATCGTCCTGAGCCGCGCCGACGGGAGGGTGAGCCTTCTCGACTTCGGCATCGCCTACCTCACGGACCCCGACGCGACGCGCTACACCGCACTCGGCGAGACGCCGGGCAGCGCCGGGTACATCGCGCCCGAGCAGTTGCGCGGTCTGCGGGAGGTCACCGCCGCGGTGGATCACTACGCCTTCGGCTGCGTGCTGTTCGAGCTGGTCACGGGGCAGCGCCCGTTCGAGGACAAGCCGGACCGCAACAAGAACATCCAGCACCTCGAAGACCTGCCGCCCCGCATCCGGTCCATCAACTCCGGGCTCCCACAGGAACTCGACGACCTCGTCGCGGACCTGCTGAGCAAGATTCCCGGCGACCGCCCTGCCCGCATAGAAGTGTGGGAAGCGCTGCACGGCCTCCTGCCGGCCCCCGGCGACCCAGCTCCGGAACCGGCGCTTGAACCCGACCCGACGCTGCACTACCGCACGGCCGGAGGCCTGCACGCGGTCGCCGCGCCACGACGGCCCGCCGCTCCTCCCCGCCTGAACCGGCGGCGCGGGAGTTGGCTGGGGCGCGGGGAGTTCGCCGCCCTCCAGGCAAGGGCGAAGGCCGAACTCGAAGCCACCGACGCGGGGCCGGTGTGCGCACGCCTGGAACGTGCCCTGGCCCAGGCCGTGGAGGACTGGGGAATCGCGGACCTCTCTGTCGCCGATGCCCACCTGACCTGCGCCGACGCCGCTCTCCTGGGCGGACGTGTCCAGCGTGCCGAGTTCTTGTACGGGCAGGTGGCGGGCGCCCCCGTCCGGCAGGCGGCCCCCGAACTCCTGGCCCTCATGCTGGAAGCGGAGATCGGAGCGGTGGAATGCCGTATTCCCGAGGGCGACGCGCTGCGAGCGGTGGAAGACTGGACCCGGACGGTACGAAAGGTGCTCGAACTGCCCGATCGCACGGCGCGGCTCATTGGCCGGTGCCGCGAAGCCGGCCTCGGATTGGTGGATTGGCTCGGGTCCGACAAAAACGAATCCGGACACATCAAGGCGGTCGCTGACCTCCTTTCGAGCCTGCCGGACTGACACCTGACCGCCTGACGCGGATTCACATTCCGGAGAGCCGCCCCTCCGCGATCAGATCACCCAGGGACCTGCTCAACATGCCCGCCGCGGAGCTCAGTTCCCTGGCCTCCCGCTCCAGCGAGACCACCTTCCGGTGAACCTCCCCGTACTTCTGCTGCTCGCGCAGCGGCAGGCGTGGCACCTGGAGGCGACGTACGTCGACCCGGGAGGAGGTGGAAGCATGCGTACCCGCCTGACGGACGTTGGCGGGCGCGCCCAGACAACCTGCCAGGAACCACGGATCGAGCAGAGCCGGGTCAACGCGCAGGGCGTAGAGCTGCGGGCCGAGCACCGAGGGTGCCTCATCGTCCACGCTCACCCTGAAGTCCCGTGCTAGACCGACGACGATCACATCCTGGGAGGTCGTCACCGTCATGGTGCCGTCGGCCTCACCCCGTGCGGCCTCCGCCCGGGGCAACCAGTGGCCGGTTTCCTTGGAGAGCACGACAGAGGTGAGTGCAGGAACCGCGTCCTCGGGCCGCTCCCCGCGCAGCACGAGGTGCTCCGGCACGCTCTGACCGGCGAGGACCTTCAGGGCTCCGGCCCGTTCCAGCTCCGCCACCGTCGCGCGCGTACCCGCCCCCTCACGGTTCGAGGGCATCATCCCTGAAAGCCCTCCCGCCACGTCCCGCAGCTCGCGCAAATGCCTGTCAAACCGAGTCCACCTGCGGCGCAGGTCCACTCCGCTGGCCGCGTCGGAGCGTGGGATGTGCCGTGCGGGTGTGAGATCGACCTCGTCGTCGAGCAGATCGATGACCGGGACGGACACGCTGCCCGCGGAGTGCTCCCCGCGCAGCGCGGGGAGCACGCAGTCCCGCACCCGAGCCCAGTCCAGCCCCGGCTTGCCCATGCCGGCGGCATCGAGTCCGTGTGCGGCGTCCACCAGCAGTAGACCCGAGCTCACGCTTTCGGGGCCGGGAATAGCGAGCACCCACACATGCAGGCCCACCCCGTGCGGCGGAGCCGCCCCCGGCGGCAGTGCGATCACTGCACGAAGCACCCCGGCCTGCAACAGCTTCGCCCGCATCCGCCGCCCCGCCCGGCGGGCGGCCACAGCCGGAGGCAGAATGAGTACGGCCGTCCCGCCAGGGGCCAGCGCCGCGAGCGCGTGCTGAACCCAGGCCAGCTCCGGCTCGGTGCGGGGAGGCAGCCCGTACGTCCAGCGAGTGTCGGTGGCAAGCTCCGCGTGCCCCCAATCCCGCTCGTTCGACGGTGGGTTGCACAGCACCAGGTCCGCCCGCACCCCACCCTGGGCATCCGCACGCAGGGTGTCGGCGACGGTGACGGAAGCGGGAAGGCCCGCCATCGCGAGTCGCGCCGCGGCCAGCGCTGCGAGTACGGGGTCGCGGTCCTGCCCGAAGAGCTGAGGTCCTTCCCCTTCGGGTCCTGGCCGGGCCGATGCCAGGAGCAGGGACCCGGTCCCGCACGCCGGGTCCAGCACGGTGCGTACCCGATGGCCGTGGGCGGTCGCAGCGATGTCGGTCAGCAACGCCGCCATCGGTTCGGGAGTGGCCGTCACCTGGCGCACATGCGTCTGCAGCCAGCGCTGGTAGAGGAAGTCGAATGTAGCTTCAGGGCCCTCTGAGTCCGTCACCTTCACGGCCCGGTCGAGCAGATCGGCCTGATGCGTGTCGATGACGGGGAGGAGGCCGGAGAGATCTCCGCCGCGCTGTGAGCTCAGGCGCTCACCCACCGCCGCCACCAGATAGCCCATCGAGTCGCGCCCTCCCACGGCCTCGAACTCCGGCCACAACCGGTCGAGCGCACTCACCGGGACCCTGAGCTTCCCCTCGGCCCGAAGCCAGGCCTCGACCTCGGCCCAGGAGAACTGCGGGCTGACGTCGTTGCCTTCCACCGGGGCGGGGAAGCTCTCGTGCCGCCGGCGCCAGTTGCTGACCGCTGCCCGACCGACCCCCACCATCCGCGCGATGTCCGCGAGGCTCACTGAAGCGTGCGGCCCTTGGGGCTGGGACATCAGGTCCTCCGGAAGTGTCGTGGCGTCGTGGATTGACTCAGTTTACAAACGTCATGACGCCTCCGGCTATCGGGCGGCCGCCTCCGATCCGGATTCGTTCGCCTGGGGTGGCTCCTGAGGTACGAACTCACTCGCCACCCCCGCCCAGGAGACATGGAGCGCCTCTCTGGCCCGGGTGCACGCCACGAACAGAAGACACCGCTCCCGCAGCAGGTCCGAAGCGTTCTGCAAGGCGTCGACCGAGGCGGAGGTGACCTCCCGTGCGAACGGCAGAGCACGGGACGTGACCCCCAGCACCGCCACGCAGCGAAACTCCAGCCCCTTCATCGCGTGCATCGTGGCCAGCCTGACCCCTGCCACGTCAGCCCCCGGGTTGTCCCGGACCCTCACCACCGGGATTCCGGCCGTCGCCAGTCGCTCGTACGCCTTGTCGAGCTGGAGGTTGAAGCGGGCGCAGACGCCGATCTCGGAGGGATGGATGCCCTGGGCGATCCACTCCTCCACCCGCTCCACCAGCGCCGCCACCTCGTCGTTCTCGCTGAGATGGTGCTGGGTCCCGGGGCGGCGGCCGTGCAGCAGCGAGTGGTATCCGGTCAGGTCGTCAGCGCCTTCGCCGCCCAGGTCCTCTACCCTCACCGGGTCGAGAATCCGCGTCGACCACAGCAGGATCTCCTCCGTACTGCGGTAGTTGATCCGTAGCCGGCTCGTCCGGCCGGCCACCGAAATCCCCAGCGAGCCCAAGGACACCTTCGAGTCGTAGATCCGCTGGTGCGGGTCCCCGGTGAGGAACAGGTCGTCGTTGCCAGGGGTGACGGCCGCGCGCAGCACCCGCCACTGTGCGGGGTGCAGGTCCTGCGCCTCGTCCACCACCACGTGGTCGTAGACCGGTGCCCGTTCCGCCAGCAGATCGCCCGCACGCCGGCACACCTGGAGGTACGTGGCGTAGCCGCGCTCGCGCAACATCGCCTCGAACAGCTCGACGGCGGGCCAGAGCTGCTCCCGCCGTGCCGTCGACAACTTGCTCCTGCGCCCCCGCCGCCGAGATGCGCAGTAGGCGTCCAGTGAGCGGAGATTCTGCCCCAGGAGGACGTGCCGGTACTCCTGCATGAGGAACTGCTGCGTCCAGGGCACATCGAGCTTCTTGATGATGCGTTGCCAGATCTGCTTCTCCTCCTGCTCACCGACGGCAGTGGGCACCTTGCCGTCGTAGCGGGCCACGACGGAGTGCGCGTAAGCGTTGACCGTGGTCACATCCACCCGGTCCAGCAGCTGCTGATCCCCTTCGAGGAGTAGCGAGAGATTCTCGCGCAGGCTGGCCGCCAGAGCGTTCGTGTACGTGGTGACAAGGACGCGCGAGTCGGGCGACCGCGTCAGAAGGTGCTTGACGCGGTGGAGCGCCACGACCGTCTTCCCCGTCCCCGGACCGCCCGTGACCTGGACGGGCCCGTTGTACGAGGACCGGTACGCGAGCCGGCGCTGTGATGGATGCAGGAACACCCGCCACGCCGCGAACGGCTTCTCCAGGATATCGGTCAGCTCTTCGGGCCCCGTGATCAGCGTGATCCGGGTCCTGGTGTTGGCGAACACCATCGCGAGGCTGTCCTCCGCCGCCGACACCGGTGCGGCCGGTCGTCGGGCGGTGACGACATCCCGGTAGACGTCGTCGGGGTCGAACCCCTCGGCCAGGTACTGGAGCACCTCGAACTGGTCCTCCGGCAGCAGCGTCTCGAACGCCTCCAACTGCGGCTTGTCGATGACCGTGCGTACGGCTCGCAGTACCTGAGCGTCGATGCCCAGGTGGTGAAGGGTCGTGTCGGAGTACCGGGTGAAGAGCAGGGAAGGGGCCGTGGCCGCGGCCTGCTCCAGAGCGGGGGTCAGCTGCTCGATGGCCACCACGTTACGCACTTCGAGGGCGCGCGTCGCCGAGTTCGTCGTGTAGAGCCGCTTGGCCGCCCAGTTGTACGCGACATCGTGCGGGACCACGTTCACCAGCAGGAAGACATCGCTGCCGTCGTCCGGAGCCAGGACGACCCCGCGCCAGAAGCCGTTGATCCGGATGGTGCGCATGCGCGGGTCACGCGCCTTCTCGACGGATTCCAGGTGCAACCCCTTGTCGGCGTGCAGTTCGGCCAACGTCAGTTGCTGGAACCTCTGCATCGCCTTGCACACACCGGCTTTGACGGGCTTCTCCAGGACGTCGTAGCTCTCCCAGAAACTGTTGGCGAACGCAAGCTGCGGCACGACGTGAACTCCCCGATCGGGTATGCCCGTTCAGCGGCCGATCATACGGGCGGGGTGCTGTGACCGGCCCATACGGGAAGGACTGGAGCCATCCGGCAGGCCAGCTCGGCGATGTCGTCGAGGAGCCCGGCCGGCTTCTGGTCCAGATCCAGGGCGTGTTGATGGATCACTGTGCCCGCATGCCGCACCTCGTGTGCCGCATGCACGGCATTACCCTTCGCGTACACCAGATGCCCCTCCCGAAGTCCGAGAGAGGTGCAGTACGCCAGCATCTGGTAGAGATCGGCGTCGGGGTAGCCGCTGCGCTTCTCCGCCTTGTACTTGGCGTCCGCCACAGCGGACACCGTCCCGTCCGGCTCGTAGAGCACGAGGTCCGGCTTCATGCGGATCTCGTCGGCCACATCGAGGTGGTGCGGGTCCTGGAGCCGTGCGGTACGGCCCGTATCGCGCAGGGTCTCCCGCAGGGCGGTGGTCACGAAGTCCTCGAAGAGCGTGTTCATGTCGAACAGGAAGCCGTTGATCCGTACCTCACCCGGCGCGTGCTCGGCGGACGCCCCGTCCAGCACCACCCGCGCCAGCCGAAGGGCCTGGTGGTAACGGGAGTTGAGCCGGATCGGATGCCACGCGGGAAGCTCCCTCCCTCGTACGACAGGAGTGACGTCCGCCAGTCGCACACGCTGGTGCAGGAGTCTGCGCCGCACATCCCCCGGCACCCCGGGCAACCGTAGCAGGCGCTCCACGGCCGTCCGCAGGATGCGGTTCTCCGCGATGTCGGTGCTGAACTCGTCGTACGCCACCTCCACCGGCAGCGTCATCCCGAGGCGCCGCCGGATCTGCTCGGCCTCCCTGATCCGTCCCCGTACGATGAGGGCGCTCTCCTCCGTCGGGCGGTACCCCTGCAACAGCCCTCGCCGCAGAGCCCGGTCCACCTGCCGCTCCACAGTGTGGGCGAGCGTGGGCAGCAGGTCGCGGTGCTCGGCCACCTCCACGTCCTCGTCCCGCCAATTTCGCTTCGGGTCCAGGCTGTACCCCAGCAGGAAGAAGAGCCGGGCGATTGGCACCTTGGGCGTGACGCGAAGAGTGACGGGCGCCTCACCGCCGGGTGCGGTGACGACGATCGCCCCCACCTTGCTGTTCGCCTTCAGCGACCAGACACCCGGCGTGTACGGATCATGGGTCGCGCTGACCATGCCGCCCGCGGCGAGCGCGCGCCCGATGGGCTCGGCCAGGCGCACGGAGACGGCGGGGGCATGTTCGACCAGTTCGATGTCGTCGGCGCTCACCCGGTTCACCCCAGCGACGCGCGCAGGGCCGCGAGGCCGTACCGCTTCTCGATGTCGATATCCTCCCCGTAGTGGTGCTCCTCCAGCAACGGCAGGATCTTGGTGCGCCAGGTGCGCTCGAGGCCGCCCTCGCGGTACACGCCGGGCTTCATGAGGTACGACGGCCCGATCCTGAAGTCCGCTTCGTCGATTCGGGAGTTAAGCGCGTCGAGCAGATCTGCCGGTTCGGAACTCTTGCCCTCACTCTCCAGCCATCGCCGCAGCAGCCCGCTCGTCGGCTCGATGCGTGGCGACAGCTCCACGAACGCGAAGCGGCGTCGCATGGCGGAGTCCACGAGTGCGATGGACCGGTCGGCGGTGTTCATGGTGCCGATGACGAAGAGGTTCGGCGGGAGGGAGAAGTCATCCCCTGAATAGGGGAGTTGCACGGACTTCCGCCGGTACTCCAGGAGGAAGTAGAGCTCGCCGAAGACCTTCGCGAGGTTGGCGCGGTTGATCTCGTCGATGATCAGAAAGTACGGGATGTGCCGGTTGCCCTCCAGGGCCGCGAGGTCGGCCAGCTCGCGCAAGGGGCCCGCGTTGATCCGGAAGGCGACTTCCTTGGTCTTCGGGTCCTCCTTCGGCCGGAAGCCCTCGATGAAGTCCTCGTACGCGTAGGAGGGGTGGAACTGCACGAGCTTCACCTGCTCGGCGCCACCGCCCAGGAACTCGGCGATCTTCTGTGCGAGATACGTCTTGCCCGTGCCAGGCGGCCCGTACAGCACCAGCTGTCGCTCGTCCGCGAGCAGGTCGCGCACTTCGCGCAGCCACTCGACTTTGTGCACCAGGAGATCCGTGGCCAACTTTTGTGTGGGATAAGGCAGTTCAAGCTCACGGCGTACGACGATGGCCGGGATCTCGGCGCTGGGGTCCCGCTCTATCTCCGCGGCCTCGCGCTCCAGCTCCTCATCACTCAGCCCGAGTCCTTCGATGTGTGCCTGCACCGAGGCGAGGTCGACGATATCGTGCTGGATGGACAGCTTCTGCTGAAGTTCCTCCGGCAGTTCGTCGTACTCGAACCCCTTGGGTTGCCACTCCACCGGGCGGCGCAGATTCGATCGTCGATCCTCCGTCTCGACCTGGGTGAATTCACCGGTGACGACTCCCACGTACAGCTCTCCGCCGGAGATCGTGCACACGGTGTCGCCCGGCTTCATCCGGCAGAGAAAGACGTACAGGTCCTCGACGAGCTGCTGCTTCTGGCTGTACGTCGCCGTGGACTCGTAGTCCTCCTCGACGGCGGTCCGCAGGAAGTCCTTGGTGATTCCCTTGGTGATGCCCTCGGGAGCAGTGGCTTCCGCGCTGGTACGGGCCTTCCGCGCACTCTCCTCCACGTTCGGTCGCAGCCGGGAGGCGGAGAGGGTGACGAGCCCGTCCGGGAGCCACATGCGCTGGACGAGGTCGAGCCCGGACACGTTGGAGCCCCGTACCAGCCATGGCCGGTTGGGCCCTGGCCAGCTGCCGGGCATGAAGTCGCTCAGCGGTCGGCCGTCCTCGGTCTTCCATTCGAACCAGCCGTTCGCGCTGCGGCCCAGCAGGACGGCCGCGGCCTCGGAAGGTGAGTTGAAGGTTAGGGAGGCCGTGGTTTCCAGGTATTCGGGCAGGCTGACCGACCGGACGATCAGTTCCTGCCGGATCAGCTCCTCGCGCTTGCGGTGAGCGGAAGTCACTCGATGGGCGAAGGAGTCCACCACGTCCGGTCGCACGGGCTGCCCGGCGAGTAGGGCGAACCTCTGGGCGCCGTTCGTCCCGCGCTCGTCGGTCAGCCGGCCACGGGCCGTCGGCCCGCCGTTCGGCAGGCGGAGCCGGAACTCGGGGTAGGGGTCGGACATGGCTTCCTCGGTCCTTCTGGCTGGCACCGCACGACTGTGGAGCTGTGATCTCTACGAGTCTAATGGCCCTTACTGACAGTCGGGCTTGTCGCGGGGCGGCAGGACCTCGCGAGCACGTCCGTGGAGGCCGGTCAGCCGCCCGGTCCGTTCGTCGATTTGGAAGACGAAGGCCTTGGCCTGGTCTGCAAAGGCGGCGGCGGGCTTGCTCAGGCCCGACCGGGTAATCACCATCAGCCGTTTGGGCACGTCGTCCCCGGCTGCCGCGGCCTCACCGTTGAGTGCCTTCAAGGCAGGCGCGGAGAGGTCCTTCTCCGGGCGGTGCAAGGCGATGTGGAAGTGCTCCGAGCGGAGGGGGTTCTCGGTGTCGCCTTCGTAGACGTCGGTGAAGCCGAAGGTGCCGAGCTGGCCGAGTACGGTCAGGAAGAGATCTTGGTAACCGAGGCTGCCGGAGCCGATAGCACGTTCCTCCTTGATGTGCCCCACCTCTTCGATCTCCCAGGCACGGGGACCGTCCCCGATCAGCTCCGCCAGGTCGTCGACGGACAGGGCTGCCTGGGGTACCCCAGGTACGGGAGACAGAGGACGCCCGAGCGATCGGTTGAGGTCGATACGGGTCCAGAGGTCGACCTCGGGGCACCAGAGATCGACCATCCAGCCGAGACGCGGCTTGAGAGAGATGCGTACCTCGTGGCCGTCGACCGTGGCATCGACGTGCGGGGAGGGGTGGCGGGGAGAGACGAGCTCGGGGGCGTAGGCGGGGCCGTGCAGGCTGTACCTGTTGCCTGCGGCCACGCGACGGACCGCTACCCCTTGTGCGTCCAGCAGGTCCGCCAGCTCGGTCAGGTCCGAGTGCTCGCTCTCGTGCCACCGCCAGGGGGACGGGAGGGGAGTGCTGGTGAGATGCGCGGTCACATGGGCGTGCACCGCGTCGACGAGCGCTTCTTCACTGGTGTCCAACGGCAATACCGAAGTGCCGGCCGCCAGGCCGGGGCCGGTGAGGCCCCACATGATGGTGTACGGGAACCGCACGTGCGCGAGCATCACGCCACGCTTCCCGTCCAGGTCCACCTTCAGGTAGAACGGCGCCGTTTCAGCGACTTCGATGCGGTGCGCGAGCTCTGGATAACGCTCGGCCAGGGTCTGTCCAAGAGTCTGGAAACGTATGTATGTGCCGAATGAGGCGAGCGTGTCGCTGGTCGGGAAGGGCAACGGGCACGCTCCAAGACAGGGAGGGGCAGTGGCGGGCGGTAGGAGTGGGGGAGTTCAGGAAGCTTACGCCCCGTGACCACGCCGGGCAACGGGCGCGGGGGCCTGCTGGCCGGAACTGCCCCCTGCCGCTTCCGGCGTGAGATCGAGCTCGGCCCAGACGCTCTTGCCGCTGGGAGGATAGAGCTCGGTGCCCTACCTACCGGTTGGCGAGCGAGGCGACCAGAAACAGGCCGAGGCCGGATTCGTGCAGTGTTCTGAGCGCCGGTGACCTCAATCCTGAGGGTGCGGGCCAAGGCGTCCAGCGTGAGTGGCAACCGGAAGTTACGACCCTGTACGCGGCCGTGCAGCACTGCGTTTGCGGCGAGTTCGGCGATCTGCTTCTCCCGCTCGGTGGCACCGGCCAGGTGCGGAGCTGTTCGGTGGCGAGCGGGCGAAGCGGGCACCGCGTCGGGTGGGGGGACAGCAACTGCGTGAAGGTATGCAGGGCGGCGCGGAGCTGGGGTGTGCTCGTGTTCACGGAACCACCGTGGTGGGCGTGCGGGGCCTGGGGCCAGGAATTCGCTCCGTACGCTGTGTCAACGTACGGGTATGCGGGGTAGACGGTAGGCGGTACCAGCCGTCACCCTGGGTGAGTTCGATTGAGGAGTAGCGCTGCGGTACGTGAACGCACCGGGAGGTGGCCGGAGCATGTGTTCCGGCGGCGGTTCGATGGTCCGCCGGTGACGGCGGGGCATTTCGAACATGCGATTGAGCTGACCGCGCTGCGCCGCGTGACGCTGCAAATCGTGCCGATGGAGGGTGGGTTGCATGCGTGTCTGGACGGACCGATCCAACTGCTCGAAACCCCCGACGGTCGCCGCCGGGCCTACGCGGAGGGGCAGCAGAACGGCCGTCTGATCGCGGCCCTCAACGCCAAAGGCTCGCGGGGCCTGCTGGAGCGACTGCGAGGAGAGCAATGAGCACGACGGAACTCGCCTGGTTCAAGTCCAGCTACAGCGGCAGCCAGGGGGACAGCTGCGTGGAGGCGGCCGCCACGCAACAGGCCGTCCACGTAAGGGACTCGAAGGGCATTGCGCTCCCGCACTTCGCGGTGGGGCGCGACGGATGAGATTCGTTCGTGCAGTACGCGGCTGGCGTCTGAGCCCGTACGTCCGCGAAGCGCGTGCCCGCCGCAGAGGTCTGCGGCGGGCACGACGTGTCTACGGGGCCGGGTGGCGGGGGCCCTGGCCGGGCGGCGGGGAGAGCGGGGACGTGTAGGTGTCGCCGTCCACCAGGGGGTGCTCCATGGTGAGGCCGCCCTTGGCCATGCGCTCGTACTCGGTGAGGACGAGGCGCTTGGTGCGGTACTCACCGTACTTGGCGATCTCGTTGTTCTTGAGCCCGCCGGATTCCGACTGGAAGGTCTCCAGGATGTGGTCGGTGTCGTCGGCGGAGATGCCGTAAAGGTGGAAGAAGTAGGAGTCCAGCTCGGCACGGAGCTGTGCGCGACGTTCTTCATCCCAGCGGAAGGGCTGGCCCTCGTCGTCCAGGTCGCGGGCGAGAGGGGCCATGTCGTAGGCCGTGTAGACGAGTTCGATGACGCGGGGGAGGAGGAAGGAGAGGTGCGATTTGAGGCTAGTGGGGGTGGGTACAGGAAGCTGCTTCCAGATGAAGAGCCCCATGCTGGTGCCGCCGATCTTCTGGCGGCTTACATAGTCGAAGACGAGTGAGGACTGGATAGAGATGAGGGCTACTGCAAGCGAAGCGCTGACTTGAGGCATCATCAAAGGGAACTTGTGCCCTACCGCAGTGCGCGGGAGGAAAGCTGGGATGGCAGTGCGTTCATCGGTTGCACGGCAGACATCACGCCACCCGAGCAACCAGCCGTGTTCCCAGTGCACTTCATCGAGCCGTTCCGTGATGGCTTCCACCTCTAGCTCCCTCCCGTTGCGCACGGTCTTGATGGGGTCGTTCTCCGCGATCCAGTAACGGGGATCTGCGCATGTGAAGGGGGACTGCTTCTCGGTGGGCTCGATGCGGCGCCTGTCCTCGTTTCCGGCGCCAGTGTAGGAGTTCCAGCGGTGGTCGTAGAGGTGCGCCATCTTGCCCTCGTACAGAGGCAGCATTCGCTCTTCGCCCCGCACGAAGACGTTGCCCTTCAGCTCCCAGCCCTCGCCGTCGAGATCTTCGCGCTTGCGGAAGAGATCGGAATCGTCAGTCATGTCGAAGAGGCGCTTGAAGGACATGCCCCACGGGTTGCCGTTCCGTCGCGTTTCGTTCCACAGCACCGGAATCCGCCGGTAGACGCCCGTGGTGAGGTCTGCGTCGCGCCGGGTTCGGAACACGGGGAGGGTACCGGTGTTGGGGTTGATGAGGTCGAGATCTTCGGGGCTGAGGGCGAAGACACGGTTGGGGTCGTCGAGATCGGTGATATCGGCGAGGAAGAAGCCGAACCGGCCTGCTGATTCGCGCATTCCGCGCCCAGTGAGAGAGAGCAGACAGAACTTGTAGCTGGAGTGCACGCTCTCGAACCATTTGCCCCCCTTGGGGAGGGCCGGGCTCTTGGGGCGCTTGTTCTCAAAGTCGTACAGCGAAACCAACGCCCCCCGCCGGGTGAAGTCGGCGAACAAGTGCTGGGACCCGGCCCCGGTAGCGATTGCGGTCGGTAGAATCAGTCCGAAGCGACCCTCGGGCGCGGCAACGGTCGCCATACGCTCGGCAAACAGAGTGTCCGTCTGGAGCGAGTTGACCCCCTTGACCGTGAGCCCCTTCGCGCACAGCGGGAACGCACCCGAGTCCCCCGCGAAATGGAAGGTACCCTTCACTGTCCTGCGAGCTCCCTGGTAGCGGATGCCCGCCTCAGGATTCTCGGACTCCCACTCAACGATTTTCCTGCGCCGCGCAACTCCAGAGATCTCGGCGATCTCCGGAGCGACCACGCTGAAGTACTTCTTGTCCTCGAAATCGACCTTGTCCCAAGGCGGGTTCCCCACTACACACGAGAAGCCTCCTGCCCAACCCGTCTCCGGGTCCACCGCCTTCGCCTCGGCGGAACCCGCCTCGGGCACGGTGAAGACCTCGGGAAACTCCAGATACCAGTGGAAGAAGTCGTACTGCTCCCGCTGACGGATGATCTCGTCGTGGGTGGACTGAGGGGCAGCGTCACCCTTCGGGTCGTTGAGCCCCCGGAAAATGTCGTAGGTGATGGCGGGCGCAGCGTCCTTCCGCTTCACCCAGGTGAACGCCGCGCACCAAGCATCCGACAGATGCAGGGCCCGCAAGTAGGCGGAGGAGTTCGCCCACGTCTCGTAGGCGGACTCCTGACGACGGACCTCGGCAAGGGTGTCGGAAGGGGCGGCCGTGATGCCGCGCATTACGTCGGCGAAAGCGGTGTTGGAGACGCGGGTCTCCGTCTCCAGGCTGAAGAGGCCGACGTTGCCGGTCCGCTCCATTTCGTTTTGCCGGAACAACGTGCGCACCCAGGCCTCGTCGTCGCCCTCGGTCTTCTTGAACGCCTTGTCGGGAATGCCTCCCGCCATCAACGCCGGCGTGGTCCCGATCAGGCCATTGCCGTGCTTAATGTGCGCGTCGAGGAAGCCGAGTGCGACACCGGGCTCCATGGCCTCCAGCCACAGGGAGACCTTGGCCAGATCGACAGCCATCGGGTTGAGGTCCACGCCGTAGATGCAGCGTGCGGTGACCTCGTGCAACGCGTGGCGCACGGCATCGAGGGTCGGCTCGGGGTTCTGCTCCCGTACGGCCGCCACCTGCTTGGCGATCCGTCGGGCGGCGGCCACCAAGAAGTGGCCGGAGCCGCAGGCCGGGTCGCAGACAGTGAGGGAGAGGAGCTCGTCGACGATGTGCTCGGTGGGGTCGGTGCTCTTCTCTTCCGCTGCTCGCCGCTCTCCCCGCTTGACGGCGGCCTCGATCACCGGGTCGAGAGTGGAGTCCAGCACCGTCTCGATCAGGGCCGTCGGCGTGTAGTAGCTTCCGGTCTTCTTGCGGTCGTTGCCAGGGCGGTCGACCAGCTCGAAGGAGCGCTCGGAGGCGCTGTGCTTAGGAACGAGTTCCAGCAGCGCCTCGTACACCGAACCCAGTTCCTCGGAGCCCATGTGCAGGTAGTCCACCGGCCGCCAACGGCCCGAGGCTTCGTCGCGGACACGGGCCAGATGGCGTACAGCCTCAAGGAACGGGCGGTTGGCCAGCCGGGCTCCGTGCAGCGGCTTGTCCGCATCAGTGTCGTTGAACAGGCCGCCGAGGCCGGGCAGCCCCAGTTCGGGACGGCCTTGTTCGTCGCCGAGGGCAGTGATCAGCAGCTGGAGGGCATCGTACTGATCGGAATGGGCCGTGCCCTGACGGCGCAGGGAGTGTGCGCGCAGCCGGGCAGTGGAGAAGAAGCGGTTGTAGCGATCGCGAGCCAGTTCGTCCGCGTCGGGGGAGAAGAGAGTGTTCCGGTCCTCGGCGACGAACAGGAAGATCATGCGGTAGACGAGCCGCAGGAGCGCCGACTGAAGGGCGGCCGGCTCCAGGTTCTGGCGCAGCGCGGTGTTCTCCGGGTGGCGCAGGAAGCCGGTGCCGAGCACAGTGAGGGCGCTCTGCACCCCGTCGCGGAAGTGGTCGAGGGCCCGGGTGCCGGACTCGATCGCGGTCGTGCGCCAGGTCTCCAGCCAGCAGGTCGAGGGCGGCGCATCCTCCGCGACCTCGAACCGCGAGACATGCAGCAGCCGGTACAGCAACACGAACTCACTGAACAGCTCGCCGTCGAAGACTGCCTCAAGGTCGAACTCGACGTACGACGCCGTGGCCAGGGCACTGGAGTCGCGCAGCAGCCGGATCTGACGGCCATTGGTGAGGACACCCCATAGATGCGCCTCAGTCCGGTTCAGGCACTCCTGGAGCAACGAT
Source organism: Streptomyces sp. NPDC051173 (assembly GCF_040689515.1). Taxonomy (NCBI): domain Bacteria; kingdom Bacillati; phylum Actinomycetota; class Actinomycetes; order Kitasatosporales; family Streptomycetaceae; genus Streptomyces; species Streptomyces sp. NPDC051173. The sequence continues at coordinate 32,079 of NZ_JBFBBD010000020.1, read as the reverse complement.
TGCGGCGGTACGGTGCCCGCCCCACCGGGGCGCTTGTCCAGGTCGGCGTTCCACGCCGTCTGGTGGATCAGGGTGTGGCGCCAGCGGTGGGAGACCTGGAACTTCTTCCCGGGGTCGGAGTCGGCGGGGATGCCGTTCGGGCCTACCGATGTCAGTGGGCCGAAGCCCAGCTCATGCCAGAGCGGGGTCTGCCAGTCGCTCAGGGCGAGACCGGTCGGGTCGGCCGCCGGGACGTCCGTGTTCGGGTCCTGGGGGAGGCGTGCCCGCAATTTGCGCCAGAGCGGCTTCAGATACTCCCAGGCGCGCTCGGCCTCCTCCCGTACCGTACGGGACGACGGCATGCCGTAGTCGGCGGGCTTGGAGCCCGGCACGTCCTTGTTCTCGGAGATGCGTACCAGCATGTCGGCCGGCAGCAGTGCGCCCACCGTCTGGACCGACGAGAACACCAGGTTGCGGGTGGTGGCGGACATCAGGCGGACACTCCAGTAGCCGGGGCGGAGGCGGCGGTAGCGGGCAGGTACACGTACGCGCCGAGGATGTCGGCGCAGGGCTGGGCGGTGACCGACAGGCCGCGCCGGATGTCGTCGGACGCCTTGCGCACGCGTCGGTGGGAGTCCCGAAGTTCGGCCTCCAGCTCCTTGCCGTACGCGGTCAAGTAATCCTCCACCTCGGGGAGCTGGGACAGGATGCGGGACATTGTCCGCTCGCCGAAGTGCCGCTCGGTGTTCTCCGTGGCCGTCGCGTCCAAAAGTTCCAGGGCACGCTCCGGCGCCAGCCACACCGCGTTCTTCGGAGAGCCTTCGAACGCCACCATCCGGGCGTCCTCCGCCACCAGCTGCTTCTCACCGTGGCGGGAGGGCAACGTGAGGTGGAAGCGGTAGCGGACCAGGAGGAGGGTCGTACGGGTGGAGACGGCGTCCGTGGTGACCACGCCGCAGCGGCGGGCAGGCCGGGCGCCGTCGGCCTGGGGATCCAGAGCCGCGTTCAGGACGTGCGAGGCGAGAGCGCCCACGACGGGGTCCGTGCGTACCAGAGCCGCCTCGCCACGTGCCACCGCCGGGTCCGCCCGGAACGGGATCGGGAGGTCCTTCTCGATCACCTCCGCGCCGATCACCGGTGCGAGCGCGTCCCGCAGGCCCATCGGAGTGCCGCCCACCTGTGCGGTGAAGTCGTCGCCGCCCTCTCGCAGCAGCGCCCCGAGGGCGCGCAGTGACTCCCGTACGAACGTGTCCACCTCGTCCGTGCTGCCCAGCGCCGCACGGACGGCGGTGACCTCGCGGGCCACCTCCTCCGGGTGGATCAAGCGCTGTGCGAAGCGGGAACGCGAAGCCTTCTCGCGTTCGGCGGCCGAGTTCCAGTCACTGTCCAGCTTTGCCGTGTTCACCTTGAACGCGTCCGCGCTGAAGAGTGTGTCCTGGTCCTCCCGGCCGCGCATCAGCAGCCACTCGACGATCGCGTCCGTGACGCCCGTCGACAGTTCGTCCGGCACCGAGACGGAGATGCCGAGGTCCTTCTTGATCTGGCGGTGCTTCTTGATGAGGACTTCGAGAACCTTGCCGTCGATGCCGTTGTCGTCGCCGTAGAGGGTGATGACGCGGACCTCGTCCCGGCGCTGGCCGTACCGGTCGACGCGGCCTTCGCGCTGGTCGTGGCGGGTCGGGTTCCACGCGAGGTCGTAATGGACGACGGAGTCGAAGTACTGCTGGAGGTTGACGCCCTCGGACAGGCAGTCGGTGGCGATCAGTACGCGGCGCGCGGCGGCGTCCTCACCGGCCTCCGTAGCCAGCTCCTCGATGCGCTCGATGCGCTGCTGCGGGGAGATGGTGCCGGTGACCGCCTTCACGACGGTCTTCGCGCCGAGCGCCCCGCGAATGCCCTTCTCCTTGTCACCGCCCAGCTGCTCGGCCAGGTATTCGGCCGTCGGGATGAAGCGGCAGAACACGATCGGGTTGTGGCCGTCGGCGAGCAGACTCTTGAGGTGCTTGATCAGTGCCTTGAGCTTGAGGTCCTGCGCCGGGCCTTCCAACTCCTTTGCCCGGTCTGCCAGTTCAGCGAGACGGGAGTCCTGTCCTTCCTCGCCGGTCTTCGCGCCCGGCGCAACGTCCCCGCCCTCCATCGTGTCGCTGTCCGGGGAGTCACTGGTGCCCTGTGCGCCCAGGTCGTCGGCCTCCTTCGCCGACGCCGCCACCGCCGTGGCCGAACGCGTGACCAGCGTCTGGGTGGCGGCCCGAGGGGACGACACCAGCGAGCGCAGCATCGCGATCGCCGACCACCAGGCGATGCGGGCCTTCCGCTTGTCCTCGGTGCCCGCCTGCTCCACGCGCTCTCCCGCGTAGGCGATGGCGTCGTCCAGCAGGGCCCGGTAGGCAGGGGAGAGCTTGTACGTCTCGTCCTTGAAGTAGCGGTCCGAGGGGAACGCCGTCCGCTCCACCAGCGAATCGTCGCTCAGCCCGTCCTCCTTGGTGAGGTACTGGCGTACGTCGGCCCGCTTGCGCGCCACGAAGTGCTGTGCGAGGAGCTTTCTCCCCGCCTCGGATTCCAGGTTCACCCCCGCCAGCTCCGGCTTCACCAGGCCGAGCAGGTTGCGGAACGCGGACTCCTTGCCGCTGTGCGGAGTCGCCGTCACCAGAATCAGGTGCCGTGTCTCCTTCTTGGCGACCTCGCGCAGCAACTGGTACCGCAACTGGCTCTGCGCGCTCGACGTTACGTCGTCCGCGGTCACGCACGTGTGCGCCTCGTCCACGATCACCAGGTCGGGGCAGTTCCGTACGAAGTCGTCCCGATGACGCGGTGACTTGATGAAGTCCGTCGAGATGATCACGATCGGGTGCTTGTCGAAGAGGGACTGGCCCAGATCCAGGCCCCGCTCCAGACGAGAAAGCGTCGAGGAGAGCACCAGCTCCGCGTCAATGCCGAACTTGCTGCGCAGCTCCTGCTGCCATTGCTCAGCCAGTGCAGGCGAGCACAGCACCGCAAGCCCCGTCGCCTCACCCTGTGCCAGGAGCTCGCTCGCGACGAGACCCGCCTCGATCGTCTTGCCGATGCCGACGTCGTCCGAGATCAGCATCCGGACGGTTCTCTGCCGCAGCGCCATCAGCAGCGGTACGAGCTGGTACGCACGCGGCTCCACCGCGATGCCGGCCAGTGAGCGGAACGGGCCCGCGCCGGACCGGAAGCCAACGCGCAGCGCCGTACGCAGCAGACCGGCGGCACGCTGATCACCCAGGTCGCTCGGCTCGGGCGGCGCGAAGCGCGCTTCCTCCACTTTCTCGAACGCCGGAAAGACCGCGGCGACGTCGTCGTCCGAGCCTCCCAGCGGGCGCAGGACGAGCAAGTCGGCCTTGCTCTCGGGGAGAACCACCCATTCGCGGCCACGGGAGCGCACCAGCGAGCCTGCGGAGTATGTGTGTGCCATGTGCGTCGTCAAGTCCTCTGAAAGAGCAATCAGTTGGCGGCGGGGGTGCCGAAGTAGCGGGGGTGCTTTGCGGCGATGGCGTCCCAGTCCTCACCGTGCGGGAAGCGGAGGACGTCCCAACGGGCGTCGTAGAGCCGCTCCTCAGCTTCGTCGTCCCGGAAGGCGTCCGCCTCCGTGTCCGGCAGGTCCACGAAAACGGCCAGCTTCACTCCCGGCATCCGGTATACGAAGTCCGGAGCGGCGTTCGCCTCAGTGAGGAAGGAGCCGGGCTCGTCGGGCAGCCGCAGCCCGCGCGCCTTCGCCCAGCCCAGGAAGTCGCCCCGCTCCACCAGCTCTGCGGCGGACGCCTCAAGGGGGGTGGACGCGGTGGGCCCGGGTGTGGTCGACTCGGATGCGGCCGGGGCCTGCTTCAGCAACCGCCGGTACTGCTCCGAACGCGACTCCCCACGCCCCTCGCGCCGGGTGACCGCCGACGCCAGCTGCACCAGCCGATGGCTCACCGTGTGCCGGTTGATCAGCGCGTGGTTGAGCTGATTGCCGTACGTCAGCAGACATTCGTAACAGCCCAGCGCGCATGGCCGGTCGGGGTGCGGGCCGCCCAGGTCGCTGCCGTCGGGCTCGAAGTGGCAGATCTCAAGGGCATGTTGGGCAGCCTTCGCGACAGCCCCTTCCTCGGCCTGAAGCCGTCGCAGGACGCCTGCACCGCCCTCGGCCGCCTCCATGAAGAGGATGCGATTGCGGGGGCCGTTGTCCGGCGGCAGCAGCTCGCTGGACAGCTCGACGTCCTCCAGCTCGAACGCGGCCTCGATGCCCCGCTCAAGCGCGTACATCAGGGTCAGCGCGATCGGCTCCGGCAGCGCCTCGTCCAGGGTGACCACGAGGATGTTGCGGCGGTCCTCCACGTACGGGATGACTCGCTTCTTGCGGCGCCCCTCGTTGCCGTCCTTGTCGATGCGCGGCAGCTCGTTGGAGTCGCCGGACGCTTCGGCGGCGTCCTTGTCGTTCATCCACCGGCCGTCGGCAAGATCCAGCCAGTACCCCGCCGGCTCTTCCTTCTTGGTGCGTACTCGGCCGGTGTTGGTGATCCGGACCTCGGCCGAGTCTCCGTACGCGAGAGTGGCGAGCGGTGCGCCGGACACATCGCTGACCGCGGCATCGAGGCGGCCCTTGCGCAGCGGCCCGTGGTCGCGGAAACGGTACGACGTCTCCAGCTTGAACCCGGCCCTGCGCCGCTCCTCCTCGTCGGAGGAGATCCGTTCCCGGCGCGTGGTGTACACGGTGTGCAAGTGCAGCAGACCGTACGTCGCTGCACCGAGCGGCTCCTTGCACATGCGGCAGCGGTCGTCGCGTTCCTTGGGGTCGTGGTGGTAGCCGCACTGCCCGCAGCGGGTGGCCTCACTGGTCGCCAGTTCCCCCGAAGAGTCCGGCGGCAACTGGATGCGGGTGACCTGGTAGCGGGCGCCCTCGTGATAGATGAGCGCGCCCGGCCCGAACTCGCGGATGGCGAGGAAGCGGGGCCGCTGGAGGTAGTCCCCGTCGCCGCGCCGACGGCCGACGGTGGGAATGTACGCGGCCAGCGGCAGACGGGGGAAGCTGTAGCCGGGCAGGAACCCTTCGGACGCCAGATAGCGGTACGGGTTGAAGTCGGAGAGGACCGACTTGTTGTCGGCACTCTCGTTCATCAGCAGGTTGAGCTGCGTCTCGGCCTCCCGGCGGCGGGAGTTGGCCCGGCGGCGGTCGGTCTCGGTGAGGCTGTAGTCCAAGCGGCGCTTGTTCTGGATGTACTGGTCGTCGAGCGCGGCTCGGAAGAGCTGGCGCCAGCGGTCGAAGGCCTCGTCGAACCGGATCGGAACGGTGCGCACCCGGTCCTGGATCCAGTCGTCGTGCCACCACGTGGTCTCGGCGAAGTCGGGCAGCAACGGGCCGAGAACGCGCAGGGCCGCCGCCGCCGTCCGACGCTGTGCGGCTTCGTCGAGGGACGCCTGGTGGATGTCCGGCAGCAGTTCCAGGGCGGCGGAGGGACGCTCTCCCGTGTCGGGGTACGACACATCGAGGATGTCGGGGATGGACCGGCCCAGCTTCAGTCCGGCCTCTGCGATCCAGATGCCCTGAAGGTGGGAGAGTACGAGATCCTCGTTGGCGAGGTCGAGTCGCGGTGGCGCGACCACACCCGCGACCATCCGATCGGACCGGCGGAAGTAGTACTGGTCATGGCTGTTACCCGTGGAGCAGTACGTTGTGACGAGGGCGGGCTGACCACTGCGGCCGGCACGGCCTGAGCGCTGTGCGTAATTGGCCGGTGTGGGTGGCACGTTGCGCATCATCACCGCGTTCAGCGACGAGATGTCGACGCCCAGCTCCATCGTCGGCGAGCAGTACAGAAGCTTCAACTCCGCCTTGCGGAAGGCATCTTCGCGCTTCTCGCGTTCCTCCGGGGGGACCTGCGCCGTGTGCTCCCGCGCGAACAGGCCGGACAGCGTGCCCGCCGCCTCCCTGTACAGATTGCGGAAGAACGTGTTGACGCGCGGCCCGTCACCGCTCTGATACGTGCGGGTGAGTGGGTCGTGCGTGCCCGTCTCTCCCTTGCCCGCCCGCCAGATGAGCGACTGGGCGGCGACCCGGTAGCCGGTCGCGGCGGGAGCGGTGGACTGGCGGAAGCGCCCCGCGCGGTGGGGAGCCTCCGTCGCTTCCTTCACCAGGCCTGCCTTGGCGAGTACCTTCAGCAGCTGTTCGATGACCAGCTGGAGATCGGCCGGGTCTATACGGAAGGACCTGTCTGTCCGTCGCAGGTACTTGCCGAACTTGCCGCGCGCCGAAAGGAACAAACTCGCGCGGTCCATGCCCGGACGGGACGGGTGCGGGTAGGCGATGCCCACCTTGGGCTTGTCCGCGGCAGACAGTACCCACGGGTCGATCAGGCGCTCCTCGCTCGCCCGCTGCAGCGCATCGAAGTCGTCACGGAAGTACGACACGTCGACGGCGAGCGAACGGCGCATCTCGTCCAGCACAGCCTTCATGATCTCGGCCCGCAGCGCCGGGTCGGCATCCCGCAGGGCCGGGTGCGTCTGCTCCCACCGGTCCTGCTTGTTCGCGACCCAGCCCAGGTCCTCGTAATCGATGGCCAGCAGACCCGTCTGTTCCAGGTTTGGCATGGTGATGCGCCAGCCGCGCTCCAGGTCGAGATAGAGCCGGAAGGCGATCACGTCGCGGAGGGTCTTGGCGGCGTTGCGGGCGAGGGAGGGCGGCAGGTCGTCGTCACCGGCGTAGTCGGCCGGAGAGATGGCCAGCGCGTTGGTCACCGATGAGGCCAGCTCCTCGTGTCGTACGCCCTCGTCGCCGGCCTCGACCGCCGCCCGGTACAGCGCGCCCCGCAACTGTGTGATCTGTACGAAGTCGTTGAAGTGGCCCGCCTGGAGGGAGGCGTCCTGCCGGTTGTCGACGAAGGTCAGGAGCTTACGGGCCTCCTTGCTCAGCGCCTCCTCGGGCACCGACTTCAAGGAGCGCACCACCGAGGCGGAGATCAGCGAGGTCGCGGAGGAACGGCCCTCCTGATCCAGCGTCGCCAGTTTCGCGAAGTCCCGGCCACGGGTCTGCTCGTACGTCACCCCGCAGTGCAGGCAGAACAGGAAGGGGGAGGGGATGAACGCCGCCTTGAGCTCGCCGCGCCCCTCGTGACCGAGCGGATCGACGGTGACGGCCCGCGGCACCCGCTCGCGGTACGTCTTCTTCACCGTCTCCTGGCCCTGGCCGTCTAGCTCCAGCCAGGACTCGGGAAGTCGGCGGTCGTCCACTGCGTACTGGACATTGGAGGGCCACTCGCGCTCATGGTCCACATACAGATAACCGTCCCCCTGACGGCCACCCGTGGCGGACGTGTCACGGCGCGCCTCGTAGCGCACCTCGCCGTCCTGCTCCGTACGCCAGACCGTCAGATACTCCTGGCCGCACTCCCGGCAGAATGCCAGGGGCATGAGCAACTTGCCGCCGCTGCCCGGCTGTTCAATCTGGTACGAGCGGGTGAGGAAGCGGGACCGCTTGTCCTCAAGGGTGACGTACACGGTGTCGCCCTTGGAGAGGAACTGGTGCAGCCGGAACGCGAACAGCGTGCGGTCGGTCACCGGATGGCGGGCCTGCGACCCGGCGTCCAGGGTGGCACGGATTGCTTCGGCGCACGTCTCCTTGTCGACTCCCGACTGCTCGTGCAGCTCCCCGGCCGCGACCTCGATCTGCGCGGGCTGCCTGCGTACCAGAGCCCCCGTGTCCTGGTCCGTGGCCAGACCGAAACGTGTCTCGATCCAGCGGGCCAGGGGGTCACGGACCAGATCGTCGTATGCGCGAGGAGCGGCAGGAGAAGCCAGGCGCTCGGCCGGCACCGAGTCCGGCGACGGGCCGGTGGCGCGTACCAGGGTCTCCCCGATGATGTGCTGCGGGCGCACCTGCGTTCCGAACAGCAGGCTCGCCACCTGGGCGACGACCTTCTTCTGATCCTCGGCGGTTCCCTCGGTCGACATGGTGGCCGACGTACCGATGCACTGGAGCTGCTCGGACCCGCAGGCTTCCCGTACCCGGCGGATCAGCAGCGCCACGTCGGCGCCCTGCCGACCCCGATAGGTGTGGAGTTCGTCGAAGACCAGGAACTCCAGGCCGCGGGCCATCTTGATGAGACTGGCCCGATCGGTGGGCCGGGTCAGCATCAGCTCCAGCATCACGTAGTTGGTGAGGAGGATGTCCGGCGGGTTGTCGCGGATCTCCTTGCGCTTCTCGTCGTCCTCCTGGCCCGTGTACCGGGCGAAGGTGACGGGCTCCCTGCCCTCGCCGTAACCGTCCCGCAGGAACTTCTTCAACTCCCCGAGCTGGCTGTTGGCCAGGGCGTTCATGGGATACACGATGATGGCGCGCACCCGCTTCTCGGCTCGAGGGCCTTCGGCTTCGCGTTCGCGCAGCACCTTGTCGACGATGGGGACGATGTAGGAGAGCGACTTTCCGGAACCGGTGCCGGTGGTCAGGACGTACGAATCACCAGACTTCGCGGCGTCGATCGCATCGCGCTGGTGCTGGTGGAGCATAAGAGGCCGACCGTTGCAGACGGTGCCGCTCTCGGTCTTGCCCGCCTGGAAGATGCGGGCGCACTCCGGGTGCAGCACACCCTGGGTGGTCAGCTCGGCAACCGTGCCGCCGCCCTTGAAGAACGGGTTGAGGGACAGCCAGGGGTCAGGCCACTGCGACTTCTGGTTGAGGTCTTCTTCGACGAAAGCACTGACCCGGTCGTCGCGGACGACCGTGCCGCCCTGGGTGAAGGACCGGTAGTCCTTGATGAGTGTGCGGTGGACGCCGAAAACGTCCATGGCTGTGCCGGACGCCATCACTGGGGCGGGCGCGGTCCGCAGCTGGTCCGCCGGGGTTGCCTGGGGCTGCGGGTGCGGGGTGCGCAGGGGCCGGGTCGGGTCCAGGGCGCTCCAGTGCAGCAGCTGCGCCGCGTCCGCGGCCGTCACCAACGGTAGCAGCGCGCTGCGGACCGTGACCGCGTCGGCGGGACGGTCTGCAGGGTTCTTGGCGAGCAGGCGGTCCACCAGCCGGGCCAGCTCGACAGGGACGTCGCCGCGGATCGCGGCGATGGGGGTCGGGGGGTCGTCGACGTGTTTACGTGCCAGTTCGAACGGAGACTCGCTGGTGAAAGGAGGAACACCGATGAGCATTTCGAAGAGCACGCAGCCCAGGGCGTACAGGTCTGCGGCCTGGGTGACCTGCTTGGCTTCGAACTGCTCGGGCGCCATGTAGCGTGCGGTGCCCACGCTCACTCCGGAGCTGGTGAGCCTGGCTTCGTCGGGGTCGTCGACGATCCGGCCCATACCGAAGTCCAGGATCTTGACCGTACCCCCCTGGACGAGCATCACGTTGGCGGGCTTCAGGTCGCGGTGTACAACGTCCGAGGCGTGTGCGGCGGCCAGACCGGATGCGATCTGGGCACCGATCGCGGCGGCCCAGGAGACGGGCAGGGTGTTCTCTTCAGCAATGAGGTCGCGCAGCGTCTCGCCGTCGAGAAACTCCATCGCGAGGAAGGGCATGCCGGTGTCGTCTGTGACGCCTCCGGCGATGAGCCTGGTGAGGTTGGGGTCGCTGAGGCGGCGCATCATGCGTACCTCGCGCGCGAAGCGTTCCACTGTCTTGGGGTCGGAGGCGGTGTCGATCTGTGCGCCCGTGCGGCTGCGCAGGATTGTCTTGACGGCTACGGTGCGCCCGGGGCTGCCTTCCGGCGCTTGGAGATCCTCGGCTCGGTGAACCTCACCCATGTTGCCCTTGCCGATGACGCGCCCGACGCGGAATCTGCCATCGATCAGACCGTGGCTCACTGCCGCTTCTCCATCCTGTTCCGCTACCCCTCGGAGGGCACACCTGCCTGATTGAACTGTTGCGCTTTTCATCGTGTCAGAACGGGGGTGGCATTTGCCTGCCGTGCGCAAGCAATACTCATCCACAATACCTGTGTGTTAACTGTGTCAATGGAGAACCGTGATCCGATATATGCGCTCTATCCGTAATGTCTAATTCGACGCAGTGGCCGGAGGTGAGTTGCTCGGCAGAGGGGACCTCGTGGCGGTGAGCAGCATGGCCCCTGCCGCCCTGGTGTACACGGGAGCGCGCGGAGGACTGCGTCGGTGCCCTTGGGTGCCGCTGGACGAGGCGGCGGATGACCATGGGGGAGGCAGGGTTGTCGTTCAGATGTTTTTTAGCTGCGTTTGGCACGCGTGGTCCCGGATCAGTGCCGGATCGGTGAGCAGTGCGTCGATGCAGCCGAACTCGGCATAGAAGTAGATGCCTCCACTGGCCAGGTGTGGGGATGGGCACGCCCCGGCGGCGTCGCCGAGTCGTTCAACGCAACCCGCAAAACAGGAGACCCTGCAGGGCCGCCGGACCTGGGACACCGAGGGCGAACCCACCCGGACCTCTTCCGTTGGATGCACCGATGCAACACCGCCCGACGTTAGTTCCGCTTCGGCCATCGCAACCCGATCGCCTACGGGTAGGCGCTCCAAACAACATCAACTCCGCTGACCAAAGCGCATAACTGTGTTCAAGGTCAAGAGTTAAGGCCCTTTATGTCCGGACCGCGTGAGGGCGGACGACGCAAGCAGAGTCGGTCGTGGCGGTTTCCCCTTCGAGTAGGAAGCAGGTGGGCTCCTGGGCATGACGCTCATTTGACGCTCTGGGGTGCCCGCCCCCATGGCAGTGAGGGGAGAAACGCCCTCTGAGCAGGGTCTTTATGCGAACGGCCCAGGGTGACACCTTCCCGATAATCCGTCACGTGGAGTGCGTGGCGATCCTCAAGCCCACGGGGGACCGCGCCTGACCCGCGCACGAACCCGCCCGCCGACCGGACCACGCGGGTTCGTCGGCGAGCGGCTGTGTCCGGGCGGGGAAGAGGCCTCAGTGCCCCAGCCGCTCCAGTGCTTGCGCCGGGTAGCGTTCCCCCGCCACCGCTTCCTCCGGGACGGCCTTGCGCAGCAGGTCGAGGTCGGCGGGGGTCAGGCGCAGGTCGACCGCTTCGGCGTTCTCCTCCAGGTACCGGCGGCGCTTCGTGCCGGGGATCGGCACGATGTCGTCTCCCTGGGCCAGCAGCCAGGCCAGCGCCGCCTGGGCCGGGGAGCAGCCGAGGCGTGCGGCGACGTCTCCCACGGCCTGGACCAGCGCGAGGTTCCGGTCGATGTTGTCGTCGGCGAACCGCGGCCAGCGGCGACGGTTGTCGTTCGGCTCCAGGTCGTCGCGTGAGGAGAGCGCCCCGGTGAGCATGCCGCGTCCCAGGGGAGAGTAGGCCACGACCGCGATTCCCAGTTCCCGGCAGGTGTCGAGGAGTTCGCCCTCCACCACGTTCCGCGTGAAGAGCGAGTACTCGACCTGTACCGCGCTGACGGGATGCACGGCATGCGCCCTGCGGAGCGTGTCGGCGCTGACCTCGCTCAGGCCGACGTGACGCACCAGCCCCTCGTCCACCAGGCGGGACAGGGCGCCCATCGTCTCCTCGACGGGGGTGTCGGGGTTCCTGCGGTGCGCGTAGTAGACGTCGATGTGATCGACGCCCAGGCGGCGCAGGGAGGCACGGCAGGCGACCGGGACGTAGGCGGCCGACGTGTCGACGTCGCCCACCCGGCCGCTGGCCGCGTCGTGGCGCAGGCCGAACTTGGTCGCCACCACCACCCGGTCCCGGTCTCCCGTGTGCCGGCGCAGCCAGCGGCCCACCAACTCCTCGTTCAGGCCCTGCCCGTAGGCGTCCGCGGTGTCGAGCAGCGTGACACCCGTCTCCAGGGCGCGGTCCAGGGTGCGCTGGGACTCTTCCTCGTCGGGCACGCCGTAGGCGATCGACATGCCCATACAGCCCAGACCGATCGCCGACACCTCGGGCCCGTCAGCCCCGAGCTTGCGGTACTTCATCGCTTGGTCCTTTCAGTGCTTTCAGCATTTTCAGCGGAGGGGAGAGCGGTGTACGCCCGGGTGACGCTCAGCAGCCAGGCCACCTCGTCGGCGTAGCCGCCCTCGGTCGTGTCCGGGCCGAGGGACGGGGCCTCCCGGCCCGGCTGCTGCCGGCGGTCGCGCTTCGCGCGCAGGGCCGCCGTCAGGGAGGCGGCCTGCACCCGCGCCCGCAGCCCGTCGCCCGAAAGCCCCGCCTCGTGTCCCGACCGCCGGGCGGCGACGACGACGTCCGGATCCGTGTAGGGCCGCAGAGCGAGCAGACCGTCCTGTATCTCGATGACCCTGCGGTAGAGCCGGAAGTCGATGTCGCCCGGCAGCAGACGGGTGAGGCGGTTGGCCGGCTGTGGGTCGAGCGCGATGTCGGGGATCGCCGTGGACAGCGCGTGCCAGAGCGGATGCAGCCGCTGGTACGTGATGAAGTTACGGGCCAGTCGCCGCCCGTCGGACACCCGGGGACCCCACGAGGGCATGGTGAGCCCCGCCACCAGGAAGAAAATGCCCAGGCCGTTGGCGATGGGCGTCAGCAGTTCCCACTCCAGCGGGTCGAGTCCGCACTGCACCGTGATCAGGGCGAGCAGGCGGTTGAGGCAGTAGACGAGGCAGGCGCTCGCGCCGATCGCCGTGGCGTGCAGCCCTCTGCGCAGCCACTGCCGCCCCGCCACCCGCCCGTACCTCAGGCACAGGCGGATGATCTCGATCATCCCGGAGCCGAAGGCACTGACGTACAGGAGCAGATAGGCGGCCACGACCGGGCGGTTCGCGTTCTGCAGGAGGTAGTGGGCGCTGCGCTGCTGGTTCCCGTGTTTCGCCGCGATCCACAGGCCGACCATGGCGACCGCCACCGAGGCCGCGGCCACGAGCCGTACGCGCACGTGCCGGCGGGCTTCCTCGCGCGGGTACACCCAGTGGACGATCGCGGTGAGGAACGCCGCACTGGAGACCACACCGCCGAAGAGATGGATGCCCAGCGCGCCCAGGTCCTCGACGCCCAGGGCGGCGTCCACCTTCTGTGAGACGAGCGGCGTGGAGAGCGTGAAGGAGACGCCCTTGCACGAGAAGGCGACGAGCAGCGCCCGCAGCGCCGGGTCGTCCCGTCGGCGCCGCACGTCGCGCAGCTTGAAGAGGAAGGCCAGCGCGCACAGGGCCGCGCACGCCGGGAACACCACGGCCTTCAGATCGGGCATGGCCCCTCCTGTCGTCGCCGCAGGCCGGTGCCGCGCGGACGGCGGTCCGCGCGGGCCTCGGCCGGGACCGCGAGGTCAGCCGGGATTGAGGGAGCGGTCGATGCGCGCGACGGTCTCGGCGTCGACGGGCGGTACGTCCCAGCGGCACTCCACCGGAGGACGTGTGACCCGTTCGAGAATGAGGGAGGCGACGGTCTCCGCCTCCTGCTCCTCCGCGCTGGAGTAGCTCGTACGCCCGAGGATCTCGCGGACGCGCTGATGGTCCAGGTTCGGCAGCAGGTGCGCGAACCCCGTCGGGTCCGGACCGGTGGAGTCGCGATGCCCGCACAGCATGTGCGCGAGCTCGTGGGCGATGATGTGGTCACGGTGCAGCCGGCTGGTGTTCGCCTCGACGAGGATGAAGTCGGCCTCGTCCGTGGCCAGCCACATGCCGCAGGGCGACTCCGCTCCCATGGGGAGCTCCACGAGCTGGATCGGGTGGCCGCGGTCCGCGCTGAGCCGCTCCGTAAGCGTGGCGATACCGCACCCGTCGGGCAGGTCCAGCCGGGCCAGGACCGCTTCGGAAGCCCTGCGCAGTCGTTTGAGATCCCCTCTGCCGGCCTGCTGCCGCGCCGGTGGGACGGTGGCCGCGGCCGACGTCTCCGGTGTGCCCGCCGTTCCCGCCGACGGCACACCGAGCCTTCGCAAGAGAGCGTCTTTCCTGTGCACGCGCGAACCCCGCGACATGTCATTCTCCCTGACACACCATTCCACTAACGCTGTCCCGTGCAACTGCGTGGCTGTCGGTGATGGTAGCTCGCGCCGCTGTCAGCGCGGTGGGCGGAGGCGGAACGGCGTCCGCTGTCGCCTGTCGCCTGTCGCCTGTCGCCTGTCGACGGCGACGGTGGTCGTCGTGTCGGACGGCGCGGGGTGGGGTGCGCGGATGGGGGCCGTGACGCGACGGCGCGCTTCCTCGCTTCTGGCGGATGCACGGGCCGGTAAGCCTACGGGGCTCCCGTACCGGTCCCACGGGATGCCGAAAAGGCGGCAGTGGGCCGGATCACAAGGGTCGGCATTGCGCCTTGACACGGCGTCAGCACCTAGCGTCCTCCATGTGACACAGACGACGCGGTTCCGCCGGACCGCTGGTCATGGCGTACGTCGGCACCCTCAACTTGGAGAACCCACCTCCCCATGAAAGTCAGCGTTTCCACCTTCCAGACCACCGAATCCGCCCCCGTCCACGACCTTGCTCGGGACCTCGAAGAGCGCGGTTACGACGCTCTCTACTTCTGCGAGCACACGCACCAGTCCTCGCGCGTCGCACGTGAGAAGCCGGACCTGGAGCGGCGGTTCCGGGAGACCTTCGACCCGTTCGTCAGCGCGCACGCCGCTGCCGCGGTGACCGAGCGGCTGCGCGTGGGGTCCGCCATCTCGCTGCTCGCCCAGCACGAGCCCATCGCCATGGCCAAGCGCCTCGCGACGCTGGACCGGCTCATCGGTGGCAGGCTCGATGTCGGTGTGGGCGCCGGCTGGATCGAGGACGAGATGGTGACCCATGGCGTCGATCCGAAGCGGCGCGACGGGCATCTCGCCGCCCACGCCCGTGCCGTCAAGGCGCTGTGGTCCGGCGAGCCGGTCACCTTCTCCTCGCCTTACGTCTCGTTCGAGGAGATCGTCGTGCGCCCCACCCCGTCGCAGCGGCCGGGGCCGCCGGTCTATGTCGCAGGGGCGGGGCCGCGGTCGGTGGAGCGCCTCCGGGCCTTCGGGGACGGCTGGATGCCCGACTACGGGTCCGTCGACCCGCGGACCTTCTTCGCCCGGCGCGAGCAGGTGCGGGAGCTGGAGCAGGAGACGGGCCGGCGCATCCCGGTCGTCGTGATGGGCGTGCCGCACGATCCCCGTGTCATCGAGTCGCTCGCCGCGGCGGGTGTCGACCAGGTCGCGACGCTCGCGCCGTCGGCCCCGCTGGCCGAGATCCGCGCGTTCCTGGAGCCCTTCGAGGCGAGCCTGCGCGCGGCCCTCGGTGGGGAGGCGAGGGTCTAGGCGATCAGGCCAGGGAGGCTGTACGGCCGGTGAGAACCGCGATGTACTGACGGGTCCGGCCCAGTGACTCGATCTCGTGCGAGATCCGCTCGTACTCGTCGTCGAGCATGGCGGCCAGTTCCTCGCACGTCGTGGAGATGTCGATGCCCTCGTGGGCGCAGTCGAGGAGCAGGGAGATGTTCTGCGTGCTGACGCCGCCGTCCAGCAGGAACCTGATGAGGAGGACCCGGGACACGTCCTCGGGGCTGTAGAGGCGGTGTCCCAAGTCGGTGCGGTGGGGCATCAGCAGGCCGCGGCTTTCGTAATAGCGCAGGAGTCGTTCGCTGACTCCCGTGGCACCGGCCATTTCCCCGATGCGCAGGTGCCGACGGGGCCGCGCCGCCGCGTCATCGGGAACGGCGACGCGCTCGCGCGCCCTCCGTGCGGTGATTGCTTCGCCGAATCCTGCCGACACTGTTGCCCCCTGTTCCCGACGCACCGGACGCGTCCTGTCGCATTCAACCGGGGCGGCCCGGGAGATCATCCCGCGTGTCAGGGAGAGGCCGGCGGCTCGGCCGGCGGTGTCCCCGGGCTCCGTCCGGCCAGTCTCGGGAAGTGCAGGTCGAAGCGCAGCGCCGCCATGCGGATCGTGAAGACCGTCGCGGCGGCGACGATCGTGGTGGGGGTCGGGGCCGTCCCGGCCCAGTGCAGGAGCAGGTAGACGCCGGCGCCCGCGGCCGCCGCCGTGGCGTAGATGTCCTCGCGCAGCAGCAGGGGCGGGAACTGGCCGCACAGCAGGTCGCGTACGACCTCACCGGTCACCCCCGTGAGCACCGCCAGCATGATCACCGCGAGCGGGGTGACGCCCGCGTCGACGGCGGCGCGGGCGCCGATCACCGTGACGACCGACAGGCCCACGGCGTCCACGGTCATCAGGCTGCGGTGGGGGAGCCGTCGGCGGCGCAGGAGGACCATCGTGGCGACGGCGGTGGCTGCGATGACGGTGAGCAGGACCCAGTCGTGCGTCCAGTACAGCGGGTGCCGGTCCAGGATCAGGTCGCGCAGGGTGCCGCCGGAGATGGCGGCGGCGAAGGCGAGGACCAGGCCTCCGAAGGGGTCCAGCCGGGCCTGGTGGGCGGCGAGCACGCCGCTGGCCGCGAAGGCGGCGATGCCTGTCAGGTAGAGCACGTACAGCACCATGGCTGCCTCCCGCCGGATGACGCGTATGACTTCGGCGGGGGCACCCTCGACCCAGCGCACAACCAAGCCAGCCAACCAGTGCCGCCCTGGCCCCGGCGTCGGTCTTTCGGTCAGAGGTATACGGCCGAAAGACCTATTTTTGCCCGACCCGACGCTGAAGGGGGGCTGTGTGCCGGCGCTCGGAAGCGCTATCGGGCCGTGTTCTCTTAGTAAGGCGATGGCGAGGGCGATGGTGACGGCGAGGACAGGCGCGTCCGCGACCGTCCCACGTCGGCGCTGGTCACCGGCTAGGAGAGGCAGCGGCACCGCCCGCGGGCGCGCGCCCACGGCCGACCGGTGGCACGCTGAAGCCATGGCCCGGCGCAATGCCGAGATCGAGGCGCTGCTCCAGGAGTACGCCGACCTCGTCGCGATCACCGGTGGCGACGCCTTCAAGGCGCGCGCCTACGAGAAGGCCGCGCGGGCGATCGGCGGGCACCCGGTCGACGTGGCGAAGCTCGACGCCAAGGCCCTGCGTGACATCCCCAATGTCGGGAAGTCGATCGCCGAGAAGGTCGAGGAATACCTGCGCACCGGCCACGTCTCCGCGATCGAGGAGACCAGGACGGCCGTCCCGGCCGGGGTCCGCGAACTCATCGGCATCCCGACCCTCGGGCCGAAGAAGGCCCTGGCCCTTCACGAGGAACTGGGCGTCTCCTCCGTGGCACAACTTCTCGACGCCGTCCGCGAAGGGCGCCTGCGCGACCTCAAGGGCTTCGGGGAGAAGACCGAGGCCAACATCCTCCACGGCATCGAGCTCATGCAGAAGGCGGGCGGCCGCATCCTCCTCGGCGCCGCCATGGACGCCGCCGAGCAGTTCGTCACCGCGCTCTCAGAAGTGAGCGGCTGCGCGGGCTGCACCTACGCGGGATCGCTGCGCCGCATGCGGGAGACCATCGGCGACATCGACATCCTCGTCGCCGCCGAGCGGGCGGACCCGTTCATGGAGGCGTTCCGCGAACTCCCGGACGTCGCCGAGGTCATCGTGGGCGGCCGGAAGAAGACCTCCATCCGTACGGTGAAGGGGCTCCAGGTCGACCTGCGCGTGCTGCCTCCCGGCGCCTGGGGAGCGGGACTTCTGTACTTCACCGGCTCCAAGGCACACAACGTCCGCGTCCGCGAGATCGCGGTCCACCACAAGTACAAGCTCTCCGAGTACGGCCTCTTCCACGTCAGGAGCGGGCGGAAGATCACCTCCGCCACCGAGGAGGACATCTACGCTCGGCTCGGCCTGCCCTGGATCCCCCCGACCCTGCGCGAGGACCGCGGCGAGATCGCCGCCGGGCTGCGGGACGAGCTCCCCGAGCTGATCGCGGAGGACGACATCCGCGGTGACCTGCACACGCACACCGACCTCACGGACGGGCTCGCCTCCCTGGAGGACATGGTCGCCGCGGCGGCCGCGTGCGGCTACGCCTACTACGCCGTCACGGACCACGCCCCCGACCTCGCCATGCAGCGCATGACCGACGCGAAGATGCTCGCCCAGCGCGACCAGGTGCGCCAACTCGACGGGAAACACCACAGGATGCGGGTGCTGCACGGCACCGAGCTCAACATCGGACCCGACGGCGCTGTGGACTGGCCTGATGAGTTCCTCGACCGTTTCGACCTGTGCGTCGCCTCCGTGCACTCCCACTTCAACCAGAGCCGCGAGGACCTGACGCGGCGGCTCGTGCGTGCCTGCGAGAACCCGCACGTGGCGATCCTCGGCCACCCCACGACCCGGCTGATCGGCAAACGGCCCGGCATCGACGCCGACTTCGACGCCGTCTTCGAGGCGTGCGCGCGGACCGGCACGGCGCTGGAGATCAACGCCCACCCGGAGCGGCTGGACCTGTGCGACGAGGACATCCTGCGCGCGAAGCGGTACGGCGTGGCGTTCGCGGTGAACACCGACGCGCACGCCACCACCCACCTCCCGTACATGCGCTACGGCGTGGGGACGGCGCAGCGCGGCTGGCTGACGAAGGACGACGTGATCAACACCTGGCCTCTGCAACGGCTTCGGCGCTTCCTGCGCCCGAGGTGACGCGCGCTGCCCGCGCTGCCAGCAGAAATGTTTCTCCACAGGCAAACCATGTTCGAATGCGAAGCGGTTACTCTCTGTTTCCAGATCGACACGCAATGGCTGTATCGCCGGGCAACGGCCGTATCGCCAGGTGGCGGCAGCACCGCCACGCAAGGGCTACCCAGGGGGATTCGCATCATGGACGTACTGCGGCACATCGCCGCCCACTTCGCGCTCGACCTCGTCGCCGTGTGCCTGTTGACCTTCGCGGTCTACTGCCCGCGCCACCGCCGGCGAGATCTCGTCCCGGCCTATCTCGCCCTGAACGCCGGGCTGTTCACGGTCGTCGCCGCCCTCGGCGAGATGGGCGGCAGCGGTGGGGCGGCGCTCGGGCTGGGGCTCTTCGGGGTCCTGTCGATCGTCCGGCTCCGGTCCGACTCCGTGCAGCACGAGGAGGTCGCGTACTACTTCACGACCCTGGTGCTCGGGCTCGTCTGCGGCCTGCCGCACCTGGGGCTCCCCGTCGAGGCCGGGCTGAGCGCCGCCCTGCTCCTCGTCGTGTGGGCCGGCGACCACCCCCGGCTCCTGGCCCGTTCCCGCCGGGCCGTCGTCACCCTGGACAGCGTGCACCGGGATCCCGTCGCGCTGCGCGCGGACCTGGAGCGGCGGCTGGGCGAACCGCTCCAATGGACCGTCACAGAAGTCGACTTCGTGCGCGACCTGACGGTCGTGGACGTGCGCTACCGCGAGCCCCGGCCGGCCGTCGCCGACACCTCCGTCCGCCGTGAGGTGCCCGCCTGGGAGCCGGTGTGAGCGCCCCGGCCGCACCTCCGCGGGCGTTTGGCGCAGGGACGGCCGCCGAGGCGGTGAGCGGGGCCGCGTACGCCACCGCGCCTGTCTCACTCGCCGAGGTCAACGAGCGCTCCGCCCTCCTCGCCCGCTTCGACCACAGCTACCTCGTGCCCGTCCCCGTCTTCCTGCGCATGGCCCGGCGCCTCACCGAACCCCGCCGTCCCGACGGGCCGTTCCGCGCCCTGGCCATCGACGGGCGCCGCGCCTTCCGCTACCACTCCGTCTACTACGACACTCCCGCCCTCCGCTCCTTCCACGACCACCGCCAGGGCCGCCGCCTCCGCTTCAAGATCCGCGAACGCCATTACCAGGACACTGGTGAGCGCCAACTGGAGATCAAGCTCAAAGGCGGCCGCGGCGACACCGTCAAACACCGCCGCCCTCTCCCTGACCGCACCGCGCTCCTCGACCCCGACAACCGCGCCTTCGTCGCCCACACCCTCCGCCGGGCCTACGGGATCGACACCCCGGCCCACCTCGCACCCGCCCTCACCACCGACTACCTCCGCACCACGCTCGTCGCCGACGGCCAGCGCATCACCTGCGACGCCGCGCTCACCTGCACGGATCTCCACACCGGACGGGTCGTCCACTGCGATCCGCGACTCGTCCTCGTCGAGACCAAGACCACCGGCCACCTCACGGAAGCGGACCTCTTGTTGCACGCCTACGGTGTACGCCCCGCCGTCTTCACCAAATACTGCGGCGCGCTCGCGGCGCTGCGACCGGAACTGCCCGCCAACCGCTGGCGCCGGGCGGCACGCCGCGCCTTCGGACCGGGCGGCTGACCCGGGTCACCGCTGCCCGGCGCCTTCCAGGACCCGGGTGTCGGACTCCTGCGCCTGTCGTCGGAACTCGCCCGGAGGGAGGTCGAACATCTTGCGGAACGCCAGGTGGAAACCCACGGAGCTCTGGTAGCCCACCAGCTCGGGGATCGTGGCGAGCGCGACGGTGGCCTGATATTCGGTGTCAGCGGATTCCAGGGCGGGGCGGTCGCCCGTCTTCTGGCGGAGCAGGGCCGCGCCGTGCGTGGCTTCGCCCGCCGCCGGGTCGAAGCGGACAAGGCCGTCGACGGTGCCACTGTGGTTCAGGACCCGGCGGAGTTCGAGGCCGGACTCGCCCAGGTCGTCGGCGCTGAGGCCGCCGCAGGCGTCTACCGCTGGGCCGCCGCCGGTGACGAGCCGGAGCTGTTCGCGGCCGACCCGAGGGTCACCGAACAGAGGCTGGGCATTCGCCTGGCGTCGCCGGCCGAGTGGATCTCCGCGCAGCCCTGGCACATATGGTCGACGGCGGGGTGTCGACGCCGCATGCTCGCGGACGGGTGAGTTCGCAGGGCTTCAGCCGGGCAGCCCGGCACCCCCGCCGACCTCTCGTTCGCGGCCGCCCGGGTGGCGGTGGCGCCAGAGCCAGAAGATGGCGCTGCAGCCGACCGTCCACGCCCCCAGCACCGCGAACGGGAAGGCGTGCTGGTGGCCGCCGAAGTAGACCGCCGTGTGGTGGGCGTTGACCGAGGCACCCGGTGGCAGCCACCGGCCGATCGCGCCCAGGAAGGACGGCAGCAGCGGCCAGGACACCGCGCCGCCCGAGGAGGGGTTGCCGAGCAGGACCAGCAGGCTCCAGGTCGGGAGCATCGCCCAGCGCCCGATCAGAGTGTTGAACATCGTGAAGACCATCCCCGACGCGAACATCGTCAGCGTCAGGATCAGCCACGACTCCGTGAACGGCAGCCGCAGCGCGCCCAGGCCCCAGTCGACGACGGCGGCGATCGCGAAGCCGCCCAGCGCCGACTGCACCAGCGTGAAGGCGATGCGCTCGCCGGGGTTCAGCCGGGCCGCGTGCACGCTCAGCTGGATGGCGCCGATGAAGCCGACCACCGACGCGGCGAGCGAGACGTAGAACAGCGCGAGCCCCCGCGGGTCGCCCTTCTGGAGCGGCTTGATGTCCGTGACCGTCACCGGCACGCCGATGGCCGCGCCCACCCGGGGTGCCGTCTCCGTCAGCAACTGCGCGACCGAGGCGCCCGACGCGCCCGACACGGACAGCGCGGCACGCCCGTCCGCCCGCTGCTCCAGGATCGCGAACACCCGCTGCTCCTCGACCGCCTTCAGAGCCTGCCGGTACGTGCCGTAGTGGTGCAGCTTGAGCGTGGCCCCGAGGGCCTTCTCCATCCCCTGCACGAACTGGGCCCGCTTCACGTCGGAGGCCGGCACCCCGGTCACCGCGGTGGGGATGCTGCGGGGCGTGGGGTTGGCCATGCAGTACGTGTACGACCCGGCGAAGAGCCCGGCGGCCGCGGCCACGAGCACCACGAGCACGGTGGCGGGGAAGAGCGGCGACCGCCGGAACGCCGCCCAGCGCCCGTCGGCGGCGGGCTCGCCCGCGGGTCCGACGCCGATTCCGTCTCCGGTCGTGCCTTCCTCGTTCACGCCCCTACCATAGGCGGGCAAAAGGCGGCGTCCCGGACATCTTGGCCTCGCCGCTCGCGGCGGCCACGGCTCAGGTGACCGTCGTGCGCCGCTGGAAGCGTTCGGCGTGGTGCTCTCCGGAGTTCACGACCTCGCTCAGATGCCGCACCGCGGACAGCACGTCCCCGTGGGTGACATAGAGCGCGTTGACGCCGAAGCGCAGCATGTCCGGGGCGCGCATGTCACCGATGACATCGCGCGCCGAGAGGGCCTGCACCAGCGCGTAGGCCTCTGGGTGACGGAGGGTCACCTGGCTGCCGCGCCGCTCCGGGTCGCGTGGTGTGACCACGGTGAAACCGTCCAGCAGGGCGTCCGCGCAGTCCAGGAAGAAGGACGTCAGCGACAGGCTCTTGGCCCGTACGTCCGCCATGGCGACGCCGTCGAACGCCGTCAGCGCGGCCTCCAGCGCCAGCATCGACAGGATCGGCGGCGTGCCGATCCGGCCCCGCCCGACCCCCGCGGCCGGCGCGTAGCCGCCGCTCAGCCCGAACGGCTCGGCGTGCCCGTTCCAGCCCGTGAGCGGCTGGTCGAACGCCGCCTGGTGGCGCTCCGCGACGTACAGGAACGCCGGTGCGCCGGGGCCGCCGGACAGGAACTTGTAGCCGCAGCCCACGGCCAGGTCCGCGCCCAGCTCGTCCAGCCGGACGGGAAGCGCGCCCGCCGCGTGACACAGGTCCCACAGCATCAGGGCGCCGGCCCGCTGCACGGCCCGGGTCGTCGCGGCCATGTCGTACAGCTCGCCCGTGCGGTAGTCCACCGGGGAGTAGCCGGCGACCGCGACCCGCTCGCCCTCCCGCGCCAGGAAGTCCGGCAGTTCGGCCGGCGGCACCCGGCGCACCTCCAGGCCGAACAGGCGGGCCACCGAATCGGCGATGTACTGATCGGTGGGGAAGTGCCCCGGGTCCGTCAGCAGCAGCTCACGGCCGGGCCGCGAACGGACCGCCGCCGACAGGGCGTTGAACAGCTGGACGCTCGTGGAGTCGCCGGCCAGCGTCTGCCCCGGCGCCGCGCCGACCAGCCGGCCGATCGCGTCCCCGACCCGCAGGGGCGCCTCCCACCACGCGTTGTCGTTCCACGACCGGATCAGGTCCGTGCCCCACTGCCGGTGCACGGCGTCCGCCATGACGGGAGGCACCGCGGCGGGCAGCGCCCCGAGGGAGTTGCCGTCCAGATAGACGACCCCCTCCGGCAGCAGGAACCGGTCCCGCACGGCGGCCAGCGGGTCGGTTGCGTCGAGCGCGCTCGCGCGGGCTGTCAGGGCGTCGAGGTCGTGGGTGGTGGCGGTGGTCACCGCGAGGTCCTTTTCTTGTCGGGAAGGGCGGCCGGAGGGGAAGGAGCGGCCTACGAGCAGTGCGTGCGGGACAGCCGGGCCAGCGTCTCGATCACCGACCGGCTCGCCGGTGACCCCGGCTCGATGAGCGTGTAGTGCCCGGTCCCCGGCAGGGTCACGAGCTCCGCGTCCGTGTGCACGGACATGTAGCCGGTGAACTGCTCGTGCGGCAGCTCCTCGTCCACCTCGCCGTGCAGCACGACCGTCGGTACACCGGTCGTGCCCGGACCGCGGAGCATCGTCAGCGGGTCCACGGACGGCAGCAACGACTCCACCCGGTCGGCGGGGCCGAGCAGTTCGAGCCCCGCCCCGTTGCTGAGGTCCTCACGGATCGTCCCGGCCAGGTCGGTGATCGGGGCGAGCGCCAGCACGGCCGTCGGCAGCTCGGTGGTGTGCCACGGGGAGCCCTCGGGCAGCAGCCCGCGCGCACCCGCCCACAGCGCGAGGTGACCGCCCGAGCAGTGACCGGCCAGCACGTACGGCCGCCCCGCCGGAATCGTGTCCACCAGCAGCGCGATGTCGTCGAAGGTGGCGGGATAACCGCCCGCACCGCCGGCCCGGCGGAACCCCGGCAGCACCGTGGTGAAGCCGTTCTTCGCCAGATACGCGGCGAACGGCGTCAGGTGCATCCGGTCGTACCGCCAGTAGCCACCGTGCAGCAGGATCACCAGCGGCGCGTCCGGGTCCTCCGCGGGCCACAGGTCGTACGCCTGGTGGGGGTGGTCACCGTACTTGTGGTGGGAGGGCGCGAGGACCGGCCGGAGGCTCAGCACCCGGCGCTCCTCCTCGGCCGCGAAATCGGAGATCGTCCTAGACATAGCTGCGGGCCGTCCATACCTCGGGGAACACGGAACGGGCGGCGCGCTTCTCCAGGAAGGCCACGCCCGGGGAACCGCCACTGCCGGTCTTGGAGCCCATCGCCCGCCGGGTGGCCAGCAGATGGTCGCTGCGCCAGCGCAGCACCAGCTCGGCGATGTCCGTGAGCGCCTCGCCCAGCGCCACCAGCGGGTCGCTCTGCGGGCCCGCGTAGATCTGCCGCCAGACCTCCTCGACCCCGGCGTCCGCCTGGTACGCCACCGTGCGGTCGCGCTCCAGCACCTGCTCCGGGACGGGCAGTCCGCTCCGGTGCAGATACGCCAGCACCTCGTCGTACAGCGACGGCTGGGTCAGGGCGTCCTCCAGCTCCGCGCGCACCCGGGGGTGACCGCGGTGCGGCTGGACCATCGAACGGGACTTGTCACCCAGCAGGAACTCCATGTGCCGGTACATCGCCGACTGGAAGCCCGACGCCTCGCCGAACGCCGAGCGGAAGCCGTTGAACTGCGCCGGGGTCAGCGAAGCGATCGGCCGCCACGAGTCGTTGAGCGCCTGGAGCGAACCGAGGCTCCGGCGCAAGGCCTCCATGGCCCGCTCGGGGTCGTCCTTCATCAGGGAGTCACGGGCGGTGCGCCACTCGTGGACTATCAGCGTGAACCACAGCTCCATCACCTGGGTCGTGACCAGGAAGGCCATCTCGCCGGGGTCGTCGGAGAGCGGCTGCTGGAGGTTGGTGAGCACCGAGGCGTGGACGTAGTCCTCGTACGGCGTCGTCCCGTCGAACTCCAGCAGGGAGTCGTCCTCTTCGAGCGCCTCGGGGGCGGGTGTGCGTGTGCTGTCAGACATACGGGTCTCCTCGGACAGGGCCCCGCCGGCCGGAAGGCTCAGGGCGGAGGGCGGAGGGAAGGTGCTCGGGCCGCGGCGGGCGGTGCGGTCCGCTCGCCGCGCGGTGTCCCGGGCAGGCGGCGGCGGTCGCGTCCCGGCGCCGCGCCCCGGCCCGTGTTTTTCAGGGTGACCGGCGGGTCACAGGCCCAGGTGGGCGCCTCCGGTGGCGTCCAGGTACTGACCGGTGACCCAGCGGGCGTCGTCGCTCGCGACGAAGGCCACCACGTCGGCGATGTCGGCGGGCTCGCCGACCCGGTTGAAGGCGGAGACGGCCGCGTACATCGCCCGCACCTCCGGGTTCTTCAGGGTCGGGTTGATCTCCGTGTCGACGAATCCGGGTGCCACCGAGTTCACGGTGATGCCGCGCGGGCCGAGTTCCTTGGCGAGGGACAGGGTGAGCGTGTCGATCGCGCCCTTGGTCATCGAGTAGGCGGAGATGTGCGGGATGGCGATCCGGGTGACGGCGGAGGAGATGTTGACGATCCGGCCGCCGTCGCGCAGCCGGCCGAGACCCTGCTGGATCACGAAGAACGGCGCCTTGACGTTGACGGCGAAGACCTGGTCGTAGTCCTCCTCCGTCACCGCGGCGATCGGCTTGGGGAGCGTGACACCGGCGTTGTTGACCAGGATGTCCAGGCCCGGCCCGGCACCGTACTGCGCGAGGCCCGCGTCGAACGCCTCCCACAGGGCGACGGCGTCGCCGCTCACACCCAGTTCGGCCTGGAAGGCGAACGCCTTGCCGCCCGCCGCCTCGATCAGCCCGACGGTCTCCTTCGCGGCCGTCGCGTCGTGCCCGTAGTGGACGGCCACCAGCGCGCCGTCCCGCGCCAGCCGCAGCGAGATGCTCCTGCCGATGCCCCGGCTGCCGCCGGTCACCAGCGCGGTCCTGTCGGCGAGACTGCCCATGGTTCCTGTCCTTACGTGTCGCTGTGTGTCGATGTCGTCGTTCGGCGCTCGGTGACGCCGAGGGCCCGCGTGGGGCCGCTCAGGCGTCGAAGTCGAGCCCGACCTCGTCCGAGTCCGGCCGCGCCCGGCAGGCGAGGGTGTAGCCGCCCGCCAACTCGGTCTCGCCGAGGGCGTACTGCCGGTCCATGCGCACCGAGCCGGTGACCACCTTGGCCCGGCAGGTGCCGCACAGCCCGTCGCGGCAGGAGTACGGGGTCTCGGGCCGGGCCCGCAGCACGGCGTCCAGCACCACCCGGTCGTCGGGCCCCATGGTGGCCACGGTCGTCCGGCCGGCGAGCCGCGCGGTGATCCGCCCCTGTCGCGCCGGAACGTCACCGCCGTCGGCCTCCTTCGGCCCGTCGGCGGTCGAGAAGAGCTCCAGGCGCACCCGGTTCGGGTCGGCGCCCCAGCAGGCGAGCGCCTCGCGCACCGACTCGACCAGCCCCCAGGGGCCGCACAGGTAGAAGAACCCGCGGTCGTCCGGCTCGGCGCCCAGCAGGGCCAGCAGCTTGGTCAGCCGCCCGCTGTCGACGCGGCCGGAGAGCAGCTCCGCCTCGCGCGTCTCCTGGGAGAGCACATGGAGCACGAAGAACCGGTCGACGTAGGCGTCCTTGAGGTCGGCGAGCTCGTCCGCCAGCAGCACCGACGCCGCGGTCCGGTTCGCGTAGACCAGCGAGACCCGGCACCCGGGGTCGTCCCGCAGCGCGGCCGCCGCCATGCTCAGCAGCGGTGTGATGCCACTGCCGCCCGCGACCAGCACATGGTGCGCGCCCGGACGGTCCACCAGCCCGAAACCACCCGTCGGAGGGGAGAGTTCGAGGGAGCCGCCCACGGCCAGCCGCTTTGTGGCGTACTCCGCGAAGCCGCCCGGCCCCAGGCGCTTGACGACCAGGCGCAGCCCGGAGCGCTCCCCGGGCGGCAGACAGACGGAATAGCTGCGGCGCAGCTCCGGCCCGCCCTCGCCGTCCGGGAGGTGCCGGACGGTCACATGCTGTCCGGCACGGTGGGCGAAGACCCCGGCCAGGTGGTCCGGTACGTCCAGGCGGATCACGACCGCGTCGTCGGACGCCCGTTCCACCTCCGTCACCCGCAGCCGGTGCCACACGCCCGTGAGCGGCGCGGCCGCCGGCCCGGTCGTCACCGATGTCGTCGTCATGGCGGTCGTCACATCGCCTTCAGATGAGCGAAGGTCTCCTGGCACGCGGTGCACACCAGGACGGCTTGGCAGCGGGTCGCCCCGAACGCGCTCTGCGGACGGGTCGCCACGGAGCCGCAGTTGGGGCAGGGCAGCCCGAGCCCGAGCCGGACCGGCAGCGGTGCCCCGGGCGCACCGGGCGGGGCGATGCCGTTCTCGGAGAGCTTGCGGCGGCCCTCCTCGCTGATCCAGTCGGTCGTCCACGCGGGCGACAGCAACTGCCGTACGCGCCCGTCCGGATGGCCGCACTCCACCAGCGCCTCCCGGATCCCCGCCTCGATCGCGGGCATCGCGGGACAGCCCATGTAGGTCGGCGTGATGGAGACCTCCAGCGCGCCGTCCGCCGCCACCTCCACCGCACGGATCACCCCGAGGTCGTCCAGGGTGACCATGGGGAGCTCCGGGTCCGGCACGGTGTTCACCCGCGCCCGGACCTCGTCGGCGGACAGCCGGGTCACGGCGCTCACCAGGTGCCCCCCGGATACTGCCGGCGCACCGACTGCAGCTCGGCCAGCAGCGGGCCGAAGCCCTCCGTGTGCAGTCCGGACCGCCCGCCGCTCGCGTGCCAGGACGGCACCGGCACGGTCAGCCCCGCGTCCGTCAGGACAGCGGCGACCTCCCGCTCCCAGTCGGCCCGCAGCCGGGCGGGATCCACCGCCGTACCGTCGGCGTCGAGCCGCCGCACCAGTTCGTCCGTCTCGAACAGCTCACCCGCGTAAGGCCAGACGCGGTCCAGCCCCGCCTGCATCCGGCGGTGGCTCTCGGCCGTGCCCCGGCCCAGCCGCACGGTCCACTGGGAGGCGTGCATCCAGTGGTACTCGACCTCCTTGGCCGCCCGCGCGCCGAAGCCCGCCAGCGTCGCGTCACCGGACTCCGCCAGCGCCGTGCACAGCAGCATGCTGTACCGCGCGTAGACCAGCTGCCGGGCGATGGTCACCGCGAAGTCACCGTTGTCCAGCTCCACCAGCAGCACGTTGCGGAAGTGGCGCTCGGTCCTGCCGTAGGCCAGGTCGTCGTCACTGCGCCCGGTGCCGTCCAGCTCACCGCTGTACGCGAGCAGGGTCCGGGCGTGCCCGAGCAGGTCCAGCGCGATGTTCGACAGCGCAAGGTCCTCCTCGATGGTGGGCGCGTTCGTCACCCACGCGCACAGCCGCTGGCTGAGGATCAGCGCGTCGTCACCGAGCCGCAGCGCGTACGCCGCGACGTCCTGGGCGGTGCGGGCCTCCGTGGGGCTAACCGTCATGGCTGCCACCCTCGTTCAGCGCCACATAGTGCTCCGGATACCGGTACGGCTTGTCGGCCGCGTTACTGAACAGCGGGTCCTTCTCGCTCGGCGAGGACGCGCGCACCGCGTCGGAGCGCACCACCCAGATGGACACCGACTCGCCCCTGCGGGTGTACAGATCCCGGGCGTTGGCCAGCGCCATGTCCGCGTCGGCACCGTGCACCGACCCCACATGCTGGTGGGACAGGCCACGGCGCGGCCGGATGAACACCTCCCACGGAGTCTGCACCCGTGCGGTCCGCTCGCTCATGCGCTCTGCCCTTCCTGATACCCGCCCGCCGCGTAGGCGTCGACCGCCTCCCGCACCCAGGCGCCGTCCTCGTGTGCCGCGACCCGGTGCGCCAGCCGCTGCCGGGCGCACTGCGAGTTGTCCGCCAGCGAATCGCGGAACAGCCGCCAGTCGATCGGGCTGAAGTCGTAGTGCCCGCGCTCCTCGTTCCACCGGATCGCCGGGTCCGGCAGCGTCACACCCAGCCGCTCGGCCTGCGGCACGACGTTGTCGACGAACCGCTGCCGCAGCTCGTCGTTGGTGTGCCGCTTGATGCCCCACGCCATGGAACGCCTGCTGACCGCCGCGCCCATCGCCGCCGTACGGTCGTCCGCACCGCCCGCCGTCGTGTCCGGCGGGCCGAACATCAGCGCCACCGCGGGCAGCCACCAGCGGTTCACCGCGTCCTGCGCCATCTCCTTCTGCTCCGCCGTCCCCCGGCACAGCGACCACAGCACGTCGTAGCCCTGCCGGACGTGGAACGCCTCCTCCTGGCACACCCGCCGCATGGCCCGCGCGTACGGCCCGTACGACGTGTGGCACAGCGGCACCTGGTTGACCACGGCCGCACCGTCCGTCAGCCAGGCGATCGCCCCGGTGTCCGCCCAGGTCAGCGCCGGATGGTTGAAGGTGGCCGCGTAGCGCTGGGTCCCGTTGTGCAGGGCGTCCAGCAGCTCGGCGCGCGACACCCCCAGGGTCTCCGCCGCCGAGTACAGATAGAGCCCGTGCCCGGCCTCGTCCTGCACCTTGGCCAGCAGACTCGCCTTGCGGTGCAGCGACGGCGCCCGGGTCAGCCAGGCACCCTCCGGCTGCATGCCGATGATCTCGGAGTGGGCGTGCTGGGCGAGCTGCCGGAGCACCATCCGCCGGTAGCCGTCCGGCATCCAGTCCCGAGGCTCGATCCGCTCGTCGGCGGCCAGCAGCGCCTCGAAGTGCTCGGTGAAGCCCTCTTCGCCGCTCGCGTCGGTGGTCGTCACCCTGAGAGCACCTCACTCACTCCTTCGTCCTCGACTGCCGGAGGCGACAGTGCCTCCAGACGTAAGGAGTACGGGGCGGCGGAGTTCCATCCCTGCGCATCCGTTCCGGCCCCGTGACGAAGATCACGAAAGGGGCATGGAGAGTGAGGCCGAGCGGGCGACTCTTCATCAGCGGGCAGACCGCTCGCCGAACACGCGGCGGCACCGCGACGAAAGGAACAACATGAGCACCGTACGAGAGATGCTCGTCGAGCTGACCGGCACGCCGGAGTTCGCCGACAGCATCGGCGACGACGCCGACCTCAGCGCCAGCGGCATCGACTCCGGCGACCTGGTGCGCCTGGTCCTCCTCATCGAGCAGCGCACCGGCGCCGAGGTCACCGCCGAGGACATGGACCAGCTCACCACCATCGCGGACTACGAGCGCTTCGTCGCCACCCGCGGCGGGGCCGCCGCGCAGCCGAACGGCTCGTGATGTGGCTGACCCAGCTGGCGGAGCGCAACCGCCAGTGCTTCCCCGACCGGACGGCCCTGGTGGACGAGCGCCGCTCCGTCACCTGGGCCGAGTTCGACGACCGGACCGGCCGGCTCGCCCGCGGGCTGGCCGGCCTCGGCATCCAGCGGGGTGACCGCGTCGCGGTGCTCTCCCTGGACCGCATCGAGGTCATGGAGACGTACTTCGCGCTGGGCCGCCTCGGCGCGCTCTTCGTCCCCCTCAACCACAGCCTGACCCCCGCCGAGGTGACCGGCATCGCCGAGCGCACCGGGGCCGTCGCCGTCATCGGCGAGGCCGCGCTCCTCGACCGCCACCCCGGCCTGCCCGTCCGGCTGCGGATCGCCATGGAGAGCGAGGAGTTCGCCGCCCTGGGCGCCGACGGCGGGCCGGACCTGCCCGACCTGCCCGACGACACTCCCGCGGCGATCCTGCACACCTCGGCCACCACCGGCCAGGCCAAGGGCGTCACCGTCGACCACGCCTCCTTCCGGGCCATCGCGCTCGGCTGGCTCGCCGTGGCCCGGCCCGCCGACGACATGGTCCTCGTCAACTGCTGCCCGCTCTACCACGGCAGCATGGTCGTCTCCCTGACCTACATGGCCGCGGGCGCCACCGTCGTCCTCATGCCCGGCTTCAAGCCCCAGACCGCGCTCGCCGCCGTCGAGACGCACCGCGCCACCCACATCTGGCTCGTCCCGCAGATGCTCCGCTTCCTGCTCCAGGCCAAGGCCGTGGAGAGCACCGACCTGTCGACCCTGCGCGAGATCCTCTACGGCGCCTCGCCCATGCCCGTCGACATCTACGCCGAAGCCGCCGCCCGCCTCGGCTGCGGCTTCCGCCAGGTCTACGGCATGACCGAGGTCGGCGGCCCGTTCGTCACCCTCGGCCCCGAGGAGCACCCCGCGCCGGACGCCGTGCCCGACCTGATCCCCGCCGGGCGGGTCGTCCCCGGCATGTCCGCGCGCGCCCTCGACGACCGGGGCGAGGAAGCCGCGCCCGGCGCCATCGGCGAGATCGTCGTCCGTGGCCCCGGCGTCATGCGCGGCTACTGGGGCAACGACGCGGCCACCGCCGAGATCACCGTCGACGGCTGGATCCGCACCGGCGACCTCGGCTACATCGACCGCGCCGGCCTGATCCACCTCGTCGACCGCAGCAAGGACCTCATCATCCGCGCCGGGCAGAACGTCTACCCGACCGAGATCGAACGGGCTCTGCGCACCCACCCGGCCGTCCAGGACGCCGCCGTCGTCGGCACACCGGACGCCGACTACGGCGAGGTCCCCCTCGCCTACGTCGTCGCCGACGAGGGCACTGGCACCGCCGAACTGCTGCGCCACGTCGCCGAGCACCTCGCGCCGTACAAGCGGCCCCGGCGCATCGAATTCATCGACCAGGTCCCCAGGAACCCGGCCGGGAAGATCCTCAAGAAGCTGCTGCACACCTGACCATGGCGACTGTGACGGACCGGGCCGGGGTCGAGCACGCGCTGCTCGCCCTCCGCCCGGTCCTCGCCGCTTCCGGCATCGCGCTAGGTGTCGCGACCGACGGCGGGGAGCCTTTTGGGCCGGGGGAGGCGGAGTTGGCGTCCGCCATGCCGGAGCTCCGGCGGCGGGACTTCCTCGCCGGACGCCGCGCCGCACGCCGGGCGCTCACCCTGGCCGGACTGCCGGCGGGGGAGATCCTCGCCGCCGGCCGCCGCCCCGTCTTCCCGGACGGCTGCGTCGGCACGATCAGCCACTCCGGCGGCCTCGCCGTCGCCCTGGCCGCCCCGGCCTCCCGTTTCCGGTCGCTGGGGTGCGACCTGGAGACGCGCGGACTGCCCTTGGAAGCGGCGCACTTGGTGCTGTCCGAGGACGAGCGGGCGTGGGTGGCGGGGTCGGCGCGGCGGCTGCTCTTCGCGTTCTCCGCGAAGGAGACGGCGTTCAAGGCGCTCTTGGATTCGGCGCCGTCCCAATTGCTGGGCATCGGGCTGTGGGCGGGGGGCGGCGGCTTCCGGGCGTGGCGGGGTGGGGTGCCGGAGCGGGTGCTGGATGTGCGGGTGCATGAGGTGGCCGGTAGCGCGTTCACTTGGACCTTTTGCTAGCCGCCTGCGGCGGGCTTTGTTCCCCAGCCCCGCCCTTTCCCGAAACCGGGGAGACCCCGGACCCCAGCGCCCTTGGGGGTCCCCCCGGACGAAGTCTGGGGGAGCGTCCTCAAACGCCGGACGGGCTGGATTGCGCACCCACATCAGCCAAATTCAGCCC